>DBWG01000047.1:18640-27414 GCA_002308635.1 Ruminococcaceae bacterium UBA1244
CCTGTATTTGTAGAAGAAAGCTTTGCAACTGCGCCGATATCGCCTGCGCCGATGTAGGGAGCGTCTTCAAGCTTCTTTCCGCGGATAGTCATTACCTTTGCAACACGCTCGCTGTTGCCTGTTCTCATATTTACAAGCGGAGAATCGGATGATATCTTTCCGGAAATGACCTTGAAATATGAAAGCTTTCCAACGAACGGGTCAGCGATGGTCTTGAATACGATAGCGGCGGGCATAGCGTCGTCATTTACTTTAAGCTCTACCGGAGTGCCCTCTGTATCAACGGCTGTTTCTCCGGAATTATCCTCTGCGCTCGGAGCAAGCCAGTTAAGACCGTTGAGGAGCTGCTCTACACCGTAAGTAAGGAGAGCATCGCCGCAGAATACAGGGCTTATAGTGCCGTTTTTTACGCCCTTGCTGACACCGACGATGATCTCTTCGGGAGTGAATTCCTCGCCGGAGAAATATTTTTCAAACATTTCATCGCTTGTTTCGGCAACTGCCTCACAGATAGCTGTACGGAGACCTTCGAGTCTGTCGCCCATATCAGGGATCGGAACATCTGTGATCTTGCCGTCAACATACTTGTAGGCTTTATATTCCATAAGGTTGACATAGCAGTCAGCCTGACCGTTTACTATATAAGGAACAACAACAGGACAAACAGAAGGACCGAATGAAGCCTTCAGGTTTTCAAATACACGATAGAATCTTGCGCTCTCGTCACAAAGACCGTTTACAAAGAATACCTTTGTAAGACCTCGCTTGTCAGCAGCCTTGACTGCTTTCTCTGTACCTACGCATACGCCGTCCTTGCCAGAAACAGTAATAAGCACCGTATCGGCTGCTCTTACAGCTTCATAAAGGCCGCCCTCAAAATCAAAAAGACCGGGAGCGTCGATCAGGTTGATCTTTTTTCCCTTCCACTCTACGGGAGCGACACATGTCTGAACAGATGTCTTACGCCTGATCTCTTCGGGATCGAAGTCACAGACGGTATTTCCGTCGCTGACCTTTCCGAGTCTTTCGGAATTTCCGCCGAGATAAAGCATAGCCTCAGCAAGGGATGTCTTGCCTGAACCGCTGTGGCCGGCAAGTGCGATGTTAAGAATGTTTTTAGCGGGATACTGTTTCATGGGTTTGTTTTTCCTCCTTAATAATGATATCGTAAGCCTTAAAGCAAAAAATACAATATTTTTTGAAAGCACAAATAAATTATATCCCAATTGCACATAATTGTCAATGAATTTTTGATATGAATATGTCAAATAGTTCCATTATTTTTTACGGCACCGCATTTCGGAACACAAAAAAACAGCACAAAACAAGCTTTCTGTTTTGTGCCGTAAATGATACATACGTTTCAGTAAAATATCCGTATCAGCCAGTATGAAAAAATAAACAGCGAGGTGAGTGACAGACAAACAAAGAACATCCTTCCGAAATTTTTCTTTTTGAA
The DNA here is from genome assembly GCA_002308635.1 of Ruminococcaceae bacterium UBA1244. Lineage (GTDB taxonomy): Bacteria > Bacillota > Clostridia > Oscillospirales > Acutalibacteraceae > UBA1213. Next base: position 20,100 of record DBWG01000047.1, read on the forward strand.
AAACACGGCAAAAAATACGATATTATTTGCAAGCACTGCCGCAGCCCAGCCGACAGCCAGTGCAACATTTCCGTCATTGCCGCCCAGAACCAATGAAGTGATGAGCGCAGAAAAAACAAGCGGCGACAGCGTTCCCAGAGCTGTGTTTATCACTGCACAGGGAATATAATAGTACCACACGAATTTTTTTTCATCAAACCTGATATCATTAAAATATACCACCACAGTGGTAAGTATGCCCACAGCCGTAAGGACATAAAAGAATATGTTTATAATATTTTCCATGCTCTCTCCCTATCCCGAATTTTATCAGACCGTTATAAAGATATTAACGTTGCTGTCTTCGTCGAGCCATTCAATTATTGTCTTCAAAACATCATCCGGCAGAGCGATGCTTCCTTCTGTAGCCGCCGTACCGCACTGCATGAATATCGCAGAGGTTTTGTCCTTATCCGGCGATGCAGTATTATAGCTTACCACAAGACCGTATTTGTAGGACTTTTCGGACGTTATCATGTGGTCGGCACTGCTCCAGTCTTTTTCGCTGATACCTTCAACTCTCTGGTTAAAGAACTTTGATTCTGGATCTGTTACCCAGTAGGTGTCCTCTGTGATCTCAAACATAGGGAATGTCGTGGACGGCTTTTCTTTTATGTAGAATCCCTCAGTTACATGGAACACCCCGCCGGGAGTTATCTTTGAATTTGCATCAGGCTCAAAATCAGATCCATTTTCACCGATATATGCTTCATCGCAGATAGTTTTGTTTTCGCCGATAATATTCCACCAGTATTTTGAGGTTGCAGACTTCTGATAGCAGTATACCAAAGCCTTTGTTTTGTCGCCTGTGCCTGCCGCAGTATCAACGACTATGAGTTTTGTGCCGTCGAGAGAGTCTCCGACAGTATAGCCGTATCTTTTGAGCATATCCTCAAGCTCCTTTGGCTGATCTTTCAGCTCCTCAGGCTCCGGAAGAAGCTTTATCTTTCCTTCTTCTTCCTCACTCTCCTGCTCTTCCGGCTTTGATGCTTCAACATCTGATGTCTCAGACTCTTCATTCAAAGAACCTTCACTGCTCTCCTGCTTTGAAACTTCCGCCTTGCTCTGCTCGGAAACGGACTTTTCGCTGACCTTTGATGTTTCAGGCTCTTCGGGGGATGAAGTCTCCTCATCGTCCGTATCATTATCCTGTTCACCCTGAGAAAACGGATTGAATTCGTCTATATGGAACCTGTCAGTTTTAATATCTATCGCAAGGACCGTCACCGCAGCAACAGAAGCTGCCAGCACGATCGAAAAAATAGTTTCGGTAATTATAAAACCGGGCTTTTTCATGATATACCTCTTTTCTTCAGGATTCTTTCAAGCTCGCTCTTTATCTACTATTATAACGTTTTTTTGCAATTTGTAAAGTATCAATTGCCGGACGCACATCAGACCCAAAATTTAATTAAAAAAAATTTTAAAAAATGCTTGACAAACAGATCAGTGTATGCTATAATTCAATAGTCGTCAAGAGCGACGGAACTTAATAGTTGGTGTTGTTAGCGTTGAGGGTCCACCCGTTCCCATGCCGAACACGGAAGTTAAGCTCAATAGTGCCGAAAATACTTGATTGGTGACGATCCGGGAAGATAGGGAGATGCCAACACAAAAAAGACTGTTTCATACGAAACAGTCTTTTTTCTTTGCTCTCAGAAATTGTGCCCGCCCATGCCCCAATATTCGATCTCGTCATACTTGACATATATCCGTGACGGCGAAATCGACAGCGTTGATGACAAAAGCTCCGTCAGCTTTGCCGTGAGTGCATTATATGCTGACGGCGAAGCGCTTCCATAAAGCTTTACCTCTGCGATCGCACAGGGAGAATCATCTCCTTTGAAATACATACTGCATCCGGATTCAAAATTCAGCATGAGCCATGCTTCGCTTTTTCCGATAAGGGATATTGCCTTTCCGAATCCGGTTTTCAGAGCTGTTTCCTGCTCCTTTGTGATTTTTACATTTGTTTTTGTGTCGATAAACGGCATGATGACCACCTCATAATTATTTTTTCAGACTGATGTCTGTTTATACCGATAGTTTGTAAATATTGTCCACAGCTCTCTTGCTGCACAAAAGATAGCTCACTGCAGTGAGTACCATCAAAAGTATCAAAAGTGCTATAAGTATCATCAGAGAACCTGTATCCGTGAACCTGAACCAAAGATACGCTCCCGCACAGGTCGCTCCTTCGATGATGATTGCCATTGCCATGTTGAAAAAGATGTTTGAATTTCCTCTGAGCGCATTCAGCTCGCTGTCCCATACAAGCTTTGGATTGACCGAGTCCATAAAAATCCCGAAATACGTTGAAAACATGACCGACAGCAGGCTTATCACACAGCAGAATATTATCAGCTTTATCCTCAGACCAAGATAGATACAGGCGGCAATAACATATATCATCATTCCGAGACCGCTTATGATAATGCTGACCATAGCTTTTATATTGAGCTGTGTCATATAGGGCATCGGGATATATTTCATAAACGCAAAATGCTTTCCTTCTCTCGTGATCGCTGATGAGGCAATGCAGTTTGCTGATGTTACAAGCACAGATGCCGCAGAAACTCCCAGAACGAATATCAGTATCGCCTCTTCGCTTCCGGAATGTATATCGCTGATGAAGGAATCCAGGAAATTTGTCTCACCCTGAAGAACATATATGAGATATAAAAACAACGGCCAGATAAGATTTATCAGTACGCAGTTCATAAAATATGCCGGTGTACGGAAAAGTATGCGGAACTCTTTTCTGAGATAAGTGATATACGGATGACCTTCGTGCATGGAAGCAACAGACTTTTTGAAGCTCTTTTTTCTTGTGCCTGCGCTCTGGCTCACTCCTGCGGCGGTCTTGAGATATATTCCCTCAGCTATCAGCAGAAATGCCGCAACAGCAATAACATTTACAAGAATATAAAGCAGAAGGTTCAGCACCGCATTTCCTGATGAAGCATTCATTATAAAGTGGACGTGCGGGAAAATTACATTCAGCGCACCAAGAAGTGCATTGTTCGGGTCGGAAAGCACATTTACAAGGTTATCGCCGTCAAGACCTCCGCTTGTTGATACGATAACGATAAGACCGATTATCACGGCAAATGTCAGAAATCCCGTTATCTTGTTTACGGTATCTTTGTTTTTTATGAATCCCGTCAGGAGCATAACCACCATACATATCACGGCACAGTATGCGAGCGGGACTATCGGCAGAGTTATCATCGCAAAAACCGCTATGAACCAGGTATAGAACGGCAGACCCGCCCCGATTATATATCCCGCAAAAACTGCAATGATGAGTATAAACTCCATAAAGCTCTCACTGATGAAAGCCGCCGTGAATTTTGACGCAATTATCTGGAAAGGCCGCAGCGGCAGCGGCAGAAGATTTTCTATGTCGCCGGAAAAATAGAACACACTGAAAATAACATTCAGCCCGAAAATAAACGAAAATACCGAAACGAGCTGCAAAAACAATTCAGCCGCATTTTGTCCTGCATCAAGAGGAACAAGCTTTGTTGTGAGAGAATATATGATAACGCCGACAAAAAACGCCATGGGAATAAAAATGCCGAACACAGCAAAAAGCGCCATCACGATATAGAATATTTTTTTGCGCCCTTTTTCTTCCGCAGTCGGTTCAACAGAAGCGATAAGCGCTTTTACAAGCTTTAAATAAATACTCATTTTTCAGTCAGCTCCAAAAAGATCTCTTCAAGGGAGCTGTTTTTGTTCTGCTTTTCCAGCTCCTCCAATTTTCCGTCAAAAAGTATGTGCCCTTTTTTTATTATCAGTACCTTATCGCAGAGTTTTTCAGCCACCTCAAGAACATGAGTAGAGAAAAAGACCGCATTTCCGGCTTTTGCGTGATCCCTCATCATCTGTTTCAGTTCAAAAGCAGATTTCGGGTCAAGTCCGACCATCGGTTCGTCAAGTATCCAGACCGGCGGATTGTGCATAAGTGCGGCGACCACCATTATTTTTTGTCTCATTCCGTGAGAATAGCTCATCATCGGTGAAGAGAGCGCATCCGTCAGTTCAAAACGCTCTGCAAACTCTTCTATGCGCTCACGTCTCTGCTGAGTCGGAACATGATAAATATCGCCGATGAGATCAAGAAATTCGTTTCCCTTCAGTCTGAGGAACATATCCGGACTGTCCGCTATATATCCGATAGACTCCTTTGCTTTGATCGGTTCCTTGCGGACGTTAAAGCCGTTTACTGTGATCTTTCCCACATCGGCTTTTATGATGCCGGTTATCATCTTCATGGTCGTGGTTTTTCCGGAACCGTTTGGACCGATAAATCCGACTATTTCTCCGCCGTTTACGCTGAAGCTGATATCATCAACAGCACGAACCGTTTTGTTGTAGGTTTTTGTCACGTTTTCAAGCTTTATCATGTTGATACATCCTCTCCGGAGCATATTGATTAGTGTAATTTTAACATATTTTTTAATAAATAACAAGTAAAAATATAATATATAATGGTCATTCTTTTTTGAGATAACCCGATCTGAATGTGACGAATGTTTATGGTCACAATTATTCTAATATTATGAAATAATGGTAATATCTGGGTAAAATCATACAAAAAATTGCATATTTTTTTGTATGATTTTTGAAAGAAAATTTACATTCAATTAATTGATTTTCTTCTTTAAAAGAATTATAAATCCCTTGTTTGTGGTATAATGAAGAACTAATAAACAGAAAATAAGAAAGAATGGGGGAGCTTTATAGTATGATGACAAGGGACTATAACGAAAAATTCGGAAAAGAAGGACTGACCTTTGATGATGTTCTGCTGATTCCCGGAGAATCTAATGTTCAGCCCAAGGATGTTGACGTTAGTACATACCTCACGAAAAAGATCAAGCTCAACACTCCTTTGATGACTGCCGCTATGGACACCGTTACAGAAACAAGAATGGCTATCGCTATCGCCCGTGAGGGAGGTATCGGCATCATCCACAAGAATATGTCCATAGAACAGCAGGCAGATGCTGTCGACAGAGTAAAGCGTTCTGAAAACGGCGTTATCGTAAATCCGTTTTCTCTCACACCGAACCACTATGTTTTTGACGCCAACAAGCTCATGGCAAAATATAAGATCTCAGGCGTTCCGATCTGTGAGGACGGAAAGCTCGTTGGTATCATCACAAACCGTGACCTCCGCTTTATGGATGAAAGCGACTACAGCCAGAAGATCTCCGAGGTAATGACAAATCAGGATCTCGTCACCGCTCCCGTTGGAACTACTCTTTCCGAAGCTCAGCAGATCCTCAAAAAGCATAAGATAGAAAAGCTTCCTCTCGTTGATGCAAAGGGTCTCTTAAAGGGACTTATCACCATCAAGGATATCGAAAAATCCGTGCAGTATCCCAACAGCGCAAGAGACAACAACGGCCGTCTTCTCTGCGGCGCAGCTATCGGCGGAACGGCTGATGTGCTTGAACGTGTTGACGAGCTTGTAAAAGCCGGAGTAGACGTTCTTGTTCTTGACTCGGCTCACGGACATAACAACAACATCATCAATTCCGTTGCAAAGGTAAAGAAGGCATTCCCCGACGTTCAGCTTATCGCAGGCAATATCGCCACGGCAGAAGCCGCAAAGGCACTTATTGATGCCGGCGCAGACTGTGTAAAGGTCGGTATCGGCCCCGGTTCTATCTGTACTACAAGAATCGTTGCCGGAATCGGCGTTCCTCAGATCACGGCTATCTTCGACGCAGCAAACGAGGCTTCAAAATACGGTATCCCCGTTATCGCTGACGGCGGCGTAAAATATTCAGGAGATATCGTAAAGGCTCTTGCAGCAGGCGGCAGCGTTGTTATGATCGGCTCACTCGTTGCAGGCTGTGAGGAATCTCCCGGAGAGAGCGAGATCTATCAGGGCAGACAGTTCAAGGTATACCGCGGCATGGGCAGCCTTGGCGCTATGGGCAGAGGCAGTGCAGACCGTTATTTCCAGTCAGGCAACAAAAAGCTTGTTCCTGAAGGCGTTGAAGGACGTGTTCCTTATAAGGGACCGCTTTCTGATACTATCTATCAGCTTATGGGCGGACTCAGAGCCGGCATGGGATATACCGGATGTGCAAACATTCAGGAACTCCACGACAAGGCAAGATTCGTCAGGATCACCGGCGCAGGTCTTAAAGAAAGTCATCCCCATGACATCCAGATCACCAAAGAGGCTCCAAACTATTCATATAACGGCTAAAAATACTTACAGGATCGTTTCTGATTTTCAGGGACGGTCCTGTTGTGATATACGGAGGAAATAATTATGTACAAAAGCTCATTCCTGACCGGCAGGCTTATGATACGTGAATATAAAAAAAGCGATATTGACGGTTTTCTTCGTGTGGTACACCAGAAGGAGATCCTCGCCACAACATACGGCATCCCTGAAAACTACACCCGCCGCCATGCAAAATGGTGGATGAGGATACTCCGGCAGAACAGGATATATAAAACATCTTATGAGTATGCGGTCATCCTGCGTGAAAACGGAGAGTATATCGGAAACGTTGGACTGATAAATATAGACCCGAGACATTATCACGCAGATATTTCATATTACATAGACAAAGACTATATGAATCAAGGTATCGCAACGGAAGCTTCACTTGCAATGCTTGAATACGGATTTTCGGAACTTGGATTCCGCAAAATAAACGGTGTCTGCATGAGTGTGAATATCCCTTCACGAAGAGTTATGGAAAAAATAGGTATGTCCTATGAAGGAACCCTCCGAAAGGATCTCTACAAGGACGGAATATTCTATGATCTCGACCGTTTTTCAATACTAAAAGAGGAATATTATACCGGAAGTAAAGTTGAAAACTAAGTTTTCAACATCGAAATGTTGAATTAGTTTAAAACCATAATACAGTTTGTAAAAATAAAGTCTGATATTACAGTAAAATATGGCTTGATTTTTTTTAAAACTCTATATATGGTATGTTTTTTTGAGATTTTTTGCAAAAAAACAATATATATGCTTCAACATTGAAGTTGAGAAGTTTTCAACCTTTTCAACATTTCTGTGTTGAAAACTTGGTTTATTCACCGAGAGATATATTATTGATCTTTTTTCTACTATTTGTAATTAATAGCGATCTGTATATTATTTTATAAATATACTTTTAGTATATAACTTATCAAATAAATTATCAATAAACCCTTGACAAAGGTATTATGATGCGCTATAATGATAAAGCTGACTGTTACAGCAGATTTATGGCGGCATAGCTCAGTTGGC
>DBWG01000120.1 GCA_002308635.1 Ruminococcaceae bacterium UBA1244
GCAGCTGTTGAAGAAGGTATCGTAGCAGGCGGCGGTACAGCTCTCCTGAATGCAAACGACGCAGTTTCCGCACTCGTTGCTGAGCTTGAAGGCGATGAGAAGACAGGTGCAAAGATCGTTCTTAAAGCACTTGAAGAGCCTGTACGTCAGATCGCTGCAAATGCAGGTCTTGAAGGCTCGGTTATCGTTGACAAGATCCTTTCCGCAGACAAGATCGGCTATGGCTTCAACGCTCTTACAGAAGAGTATGCCGATATGATGGACAGCGGTATCGTTGACCCGACAAAGGTTACCCGTTCCGCACTCCAGAATGCTGCTTCAGTCGCATCAATGGTACTCACAACAGAATCACTTGTTGCTGACATAAAAGAGCCTGCCGCAGCTCCCGCAGTTGATCCTTCAATGGGCGGTATGTATTGATATAATAAAGATAAAACTCACTTCTCCGTGCCGGAACTTCCGGTGCGGAGATTTTTTTAAAAAAGTTTGATAAATCCCTTCATTTTAAAGATTGTTTATGATATAATATATTGGTTATGGAACAGGTGTTTTTTTCGCCGTTGCAATAACAGAATCAAGATCATACCGGATAGGGTGAAGATAAATTGAACGATCAGTTTGAAAAAGGCAGCGACATAATTGCCGGAAGGAATCCCGTAAGTGAAGCGCTTCGCTCAGGAAGAGCGATAGACAGCATACTTATCGCAAAGGGAGAGCTTAACGGCTCTATCAAAGTCATTGCCGCAAAAGCAAAAGCAATGAAGATCCCCGTAAAGGAGACCGACAGAAAAAAGCTTGACATGATGTGCGGAGGAGCATCTCATCAGGGCATTGTTGCACTTGCTGCTGTCAAGGAATATTCCACAGTGGACGATATTTTTGCACTTGCAGAAAGCAGGAACGAAAAGCCATTTATTATTGTACTTGATGAGATAGAAGATGCACACAATCTTGGTGCGATAATCCGTACAGCCGAATGTGCCGGCGCTCATGGTATAATAATCCCGAAACGCCGTGCAGCAGGACTGAGCTATGCCGTTGGAAAGACCAGTGCAGGAGCTTATGAATATATGCCTGTTGCAAGAGTTACAAACATTCCGAATACACTTGACGAGCTGAAAGAAAAGGGCTGCTGGATATATGCGGCTGATATGGACGGTGCGGTTTATGCGGAACACGATCTCAGAGGAGCCTGCGCTCTTGTGATAGGGTCGGAAGGAAAGGGTGTTTCCAGACTCGTAAAAGAAAAATGCGATGTTATCCTGTCGCTTCCGATGTGCGGTAAGATAAATTCTCTTAATGCGTCGGTTGCAGCGGGAATATTAATGTATGAATTTACCCGGCAGCGTCTCGGCATCAAAGCTGTAAACGGAGGTTAACGAGTATGTCTCAGGATAAAGAATTCAACTCTTCCGATAACTCTTCAACAATAAAAAACCTGTTCCGACAGAATGAATCATCCTCCGAAAATGCTTCAAACGGTTCTCCCGAGCCGGGCGGGACATCCGGAAAATCTCCCAAAAATGAAAAAAAACAGGGAGGCTTTCTGAGAAAGATGAGATCGCTTGTCGATTCCATGAAGCAGTCTCCTGATGCGGAAGACGACGACGATCTGCAGGACGGTCAGCCGGAGAAAAAAATGGGTCTGATAAAAAGGCTGAAACTTGAAAATTATGAAGACGATGCGGAAGAAAAGCCGGAAGAAAAACCGGAAGAAAAACCGCAGACAAAGACCCGTATCGAAAAGAAAGCTGCCGATGAAGTTCCTCAGCCTCCTGTCAAGTCTTTCGCTCCCGAAGAAGAGAAACAAACAACTCCGGATAATGCCGTCCCTGATGAAGAACCCGAAGAATCTGTGCGTATATATGTCCGCAAAAAAAAGCAGGGAATAAACGGATATACAAGACCTTCAAGAAATGTAAACAGAGTTCCTGCTTCCGAGAGAATAAAACAGTCCGGTTCAGAAAGACCTCCCCGAACCGTATCATCGGTGTCAAGGCGTGATGATATCACATCTGCTTCTGCAATGCCGGATACGCTCCTGACACCGGAATATCCGTCCGATATTGCCGAACCGGAAGATATTTTCTCTGTTTCCGGAATGACAAAGGAATCGGGTGCAAAGAAGACACAGAATCCGGCGGAAATCGACAACGAGCCTGCGAAGAAAGCTCCAGTACCGGAGAACATTCCTGATGAAAAATCAAACGTGATATTTTCCGCACCGCCGGAACAGGATAACGTTATTTTCAGCGGTGAATCACACGAACAAAGCTCAGCAAACCTGATCTACACGTCCGTAAAGAAAAATGAGCCGCCTGTTCCGAAAGCTCCTCCTTCAAAGCCTGTCAATAGGACAGCCCAAAAAGAGCTTCCCGCCTTTGATATCTTCGAGGAATTTGCAAGGGAACAGAAAAATAACGCAGAAAAGCAAACCAAAACTGAAAAGCCTGCTCAGGAAAAAACTGAGGAGAAGCCCAAAGCAGAACCTCAGCCTGCCGTAATATCTTCTGACGAAGAAAAAACCAAACCGGAGAAGACCGTACCGGCAGTGTCCGAACAGAAAAAAACAGTCCCGGATAATAAGAAAGACTCTTCACCTGAGTCTCCGGCAAAAGACGGTGCGAAGATCATTCCATGGTCAATGACCCAAAAAGCTGCAAAAACTCCGCAAAATACAATTTATAACTCATCGGATGACACCGAAGCCCGCAGTAAGCCTGAAAACGCAAAGGATCTTTCGGAAGGCTATGTTAATACCGTTTCATATCACCACAGCAGTGTGGAACCGCTCATTGTTATGGCGGGAAAGTTTTCAAAGACACTTCGTTCCGAATATGAATCGGCAAGAGTGTTCAGACTTACAGGAAGTCCTGTTCCTTCTTCAAAAAGATCATCCGCCAAAAAACCGCCGGTAAACAATCCGGCAAAACCGGACGAAAAACGATCCGAGCGCCATGCATCAAAAACTTATCACGAGCCGTTTGTCTCCAAGTTCGATCAGCAAAAATCCGGCATCCAGCCCGAAACCATCGGGCTGCAGAAAAAACCGGCAGGCAATACGGTGATAATATCCAAAAACGGTATAAAAGACATTCCAGCCGCTCAGACGAATCAAAAAACTGCCGCCGAACCGCCGAAAGCTGTTCCTCAGCAAAAGCCGGATGAACCTCAGATACTGAAGGATGTCATAAAAACCGGAAAAGCTGCCGATGACTCATTCAAGCCGCCGATNNACCCGCCGATGCCAAAACCGGAAAAGAAAAAGAGATCTTCCTTAAAATCGGAAAAGCATAAGGCTGCGAAGGCTGAAAAAGAAAAGAAAAAAATACGTATCAGCTACCTGTTCAATACAGAGGAAGACTATGATCCTGATGACGATGCCAACCGCATCACCGAGACAAAGCCGCAGCTTGATGATTACAACGAAGAGTCGGACGCAGAGACTATTTCAACCGAGATCTCAACAAATTTCCAATCTGTTTTTGCAAGGACTATTGTTCTTCTTGCAACATCGGCAGCATCATTGACGCTTGCTATTCTTGCACAATGCACATCACTATTCACGGAAACTATCAGGAATGGCTGGCTGTGGTTTGCGCTTATCGGATTTGTTTTCTTTGCACTGTCAGCCTTTGTGTCAAGAAGTCCTATTCTTAACGGACTGTCGCCTCTCAAACGTTTCAAGGGAAATTCTGATACGGCAGTTGCCGTTGCCTCTGTTGCGGCCGCAATGCAGTCTTTTTCCGCAATGTTCACACCGGACATATATATAACCGGAAAGCTGCACGTTTACACCGCACTCGTAACTCTTGCACTTTTGTTTAATTCTATCGGAAAGCTGCTGATAATAACCCGCACACATTATAATTTTTCATTCCTTACCAAACCGTATCCGAAATACGCCGGAAAGATCTACACTGATACGGCAAATGCCGAAAAAATGTCAGCCGAGCTTCCGACCCGCAGACCTATCATAGCCTACACGAAACATTCAAAATTTATGAGCAATTTTCTCCAGCTTTCCTATGCGCCTGATCCGAGTGAAGAATTGGCATCAAGGCTTGCTCCGTGGACTTCGATTTTTTCTGTCATCTGCGGCATAGTATACGGGGTACTGACTATGAGCTTTCTGGGCGGACTTTCATCGTTTGCTCTCACAGCGTTTATGAGCGTACCGCTGATATCGCTCATTGCTGTCAACCTTCCGCTGAGAAGACTTTGTAAAAATACCCTCAAGGGCGGAGCGATGATCTCCAGCTATGAAACCGTAAAACAATTCTCGGATACCAACGCTGTAATGATAGATTCCTCTCAGCTCTATCCCAAGGGTTCGGTCACTCTCAGCGGTATGAAGTCCTTTAAACAAAGCAAGCTCAATGAAGCGCTTCTCTCAGGAGCGGCGATCATGTATGCCGTCAACGGAACGATGATCCATATTTTTGAAAATATCGTACAGTGCAGCAAGGATATGCTCCCAAAAGTAGAAAGCGTTATCTATGAGGACGGAAAAGGTCTCGTAGGATGGGTGAACAGTCAGCGTGTGCTGATCGGAAACCGTGAGCTTCTAAAATCGCATAATATAGAACCGCCTGAAAAAGAAGTGGAAGACAAATACTATGCGATCGGAAATGACATAACATATATATCCGTCAGCGGAGAGCTTATCGCAATGTTCATACTGTCCTACAAAACAAACAAAAATGTTGCTATTCAGCTCAAAAAGCTTGAGGATGACGGTGTCAGCTTCGTTGTCAGAACAGTGGACGCAAATCTCACAAGAGAAATGGTCGCCAAAAACTTCGGCCTGTTCTACCGCTGTATAACGATACTTCCGACAAGCCTCGGAAATATCTGCCATGAAGTAACGACTTCGACAGAAGAACGTACAAGAGCCTATCTCGTTACAAGAGGAAAGCTTTCATCCTTTGCCCGTGCCGTTTCGGGCTGCATAAGAATAAAAACAAACGCTACTATCTCCGTGATACTCCAGTGCGTTGCACTTGCGATAGGACTTGCAATAGTAACATTGATCTCATTCGTATCCGGATTTGAAAAGCTTGGCTGCTTTGAGATACTGATCTATTCCGGCATCTGTACGGTGATCGAATTAGCGGCATCTTTGATAAAAAAATAAGATGAGGAGATAAAAAATGAAGGTCGCACCATCACTGTTGTCATGTGATTTTTCAAAAATGGGTGAGGAGGTCGTCCGTATCGACAGAGCCGGAGCTGACCTTGTCCACCTTGATGTAATGGACGGACATTTTGTTCCGAACATAACCATAGGCCCGTGCATCGTATCGGCGGTCCGCCCTTATACAAAGCTTCCGTTTGATGTCCACCTTATGATAGACCATCCTATCGACTATATTGATGCTTTTGCCGATGCAGGAGCGGATATCATAACATTCCACATCGAAGCAAAGTCCGACATAGACCGGACTATAGAAAAAATCAGACAAAGGGGTCTGCTTCCGGGAATCGTCATAAAGCCCAAAACACCCGTAGAGTCTGTTTTTCCGTATCTTGATAAACTGTATATGGTACTCGTTATGACGGTAGAACCCGGATTCGGAGGCCAGTCTTTCATGGCTGACATGATGCCGAAAATAACGGCTCTCAAAGAGGAATGTAAAAAAAGACAGTTAAATGTTCTTGTTGAAGTCGATGGGGGAGTGTCTGAAAAGACCGTTGGTGCCGTTGCCGCAGCAGGCGCTGATATCTGCGTTTCAGGAACAGGAGTGTTCAAAGCAAAGGATGCCGCCGCCGCTATAAAATTTTTGCAGGAATCAGATAAAAATTTGTGTTGACAAACTAAAAAACAGATGATATAATCTATATGTTGTGCAATAGCATAACTATCCTTACTCCCTGCAGGACAGGGGGTCATAGTCCGGAAGGAGGTTAACAAAATGGCAGTTATCAATTCTTATGAAGCAGTTATCGTAATTTCTCTCAAGCGTGGAGAAGAAGCTGTGGCTGATACTGTTAAGAAGTTCAGTGACCTGATCGAAAAGCACGCAACTATGGAAAGCGTTGACGAGTGGGGCAAGAGAAGGCTCGCTTATCCTATCAACAAGGAAACAGACGCTTACTATGTGCTTTATAACTTCAAGTCCGAACCGGTTTTCCCGGCTGAACTCGACAGAATCACAAAGATCACTGACGGTGTACTCCGTTCAATGATCATCAAGAAGGATGCTTGATCGAGGAGGCTTATCTATGAATAATGTATCTTTGATCGGCAGACTTACCGCCGACCCCGAACTCAGACATACACAGTCGGGCGTTGCAAATTGTCGTTTTACGATCGCAGTTGACCGTTCCTATACCAAACAGGGTGAGGAACGTCAGGCAGATTTTATTTCTATTACTGCATGGCGTCAGACAGCAGAATTTGTCTGCAAGTACTTTACAAAGGGTCGCCGTATCGCAATAATAGGAGAAATCCGTACCGGTTCTTATACCGACAGGGACGGCAATAAACGTTACACTACAGATGTTTGGGCAAACAACGTAGAATTCTGTGATTCAAAGAATGATTCATCATCACAGTCATCCTACGGCGGCGGACAGAACAGCTACAGGCAGAATGATTATCGTCAGGAAGCTCCTGCACCGGCTCCGTCTTATTCAAACGGAGATACAGGTGATTTTATGCTTACTCCCGATGATGAAGATCTGCCTTTCTAACGAACAACAAAGGAGGAATTACAAATGGCTGAAAGACCTGAAAGAGATAACCGCAGAGGCGGCCGCAAGAGCCGTAAAAAGGTCTGCGCATTCTGCGTAGATAAGGTTGAGGTTATTGATTACAAGGATATCTCAAGACTTCGCCGCTTTGTTTCAGAGAGAGCAAAGATTCTCCCTCGCAGAGTAACAGGCACCTGCGCTCGTCATCAGAGAGAGCTTACAGTTGCTATCAAGCGTGCAAGATATCTTTCACTTATGCCTTATACAAGCGACTGATGATTTTACCGATGTCTTTTTGGCATCGGTTTTTTCTTTAGAGGAGGGTATTCAATGAAAACTGTATACAAAACAAAAAACACATGCTCGTCTGCAATAGAATTTGAACTTGAGGACGGCATCGTTCATAACATAAAGTTCAGAGGCGGCTGTATGGGCAACACTCAGGGCGTTGCGGCACTCTGTGAAGGAATGAAGGCGGAGGACATCATAAAAAAGTGCAAAAATATACAGTGCGGTTTCCGCGGCACTTCATGCCCCGATCAGCTTGCTCTTGCACTTGAATCTGCACTTAATAAACAATGAAGCTTTTCCCGGTATTTTTGCCGGGAATTTTTTTTGAAAATTACATTTTTCACTCAGTTTTTCATCCTGCCTGCTGTATATTATTAATACAGCAGAAAAAAATGTTTTATATCCTTAAAGTCATTGACACTTGACCCTTTCATCTGTAAAATAATAGTGTAATATTTTGTTAAGGGAGAAATGACAATGGCAGAGATAAGACCTTTCAGAGCATTGAGATTCAATACCGAAAAAGCAGGTGATATTTCGGAACTTGTTTGTCCGCCTTATGATATCATAAGCGAGGAACAAAGACTCGGATACCTTGAAAAGAATCCGAACAACATCATCAGACTGGAACTTCCAAAGGGCGATGATCCTTATAACGAGGCCGGCAAAACTCTTTCACAGTGGCTTAACGAAGGTATTCTCAGACAGGACGAAAAAGAGGGTATCTACATCTATGAAGAAGAATTCACGATCAATGGTCTTCACACAAAGTTCAAGGGCTGTATCGTCCGTGTAAAGATCGAGGAATTTTCAAAAGGAGTAGTTCTTCCGCATGAAAATACTCTCTCAAAGGCAAAGGAAGACAGGTTCAATCTTATGAAGGCGACCGACTGTAATTTCAGCCAGATCTATTCGCTGTTTATGGATCCTGAGCATGAGATCACCAATCGCCTTGATAAGCTTTCGGACTGCCAGCCTGTAAACGAGCTCACCGATCCCGACGGCGTGACACACAGACTCTGGATAGTGACCGACAAGGATGAGATCAGCACTGTCTGCAATGCGTTTGCCGACAAAAAGCTCTATATTGCAGACGGCCACCACCGCTATGAGACTGCTCTCAACTACCGTAACTACTGCCGTGAAACAGGTCACGGTACAGGCGGCGAAGATTACGTTATGATGATGCTCGTCGATATGGAACATCCCGGACTTGTTGTCCTGCCAACACACAGACTTGTCCGTGACCTTGAATCGTTCGACAAGGAAAAGCTTCTTGAAGGATGCAGAGAATATTTTGATGTGACCGAAGAAAATGACGTTTCTTCAGCCGAAAGCAGACTCAAGACCCTTTATGACGAAGGCAAAAAGGCATTTGCATTCTACTGCGGAGGAGATACATTCTCACTCCTTGTACTGAGGGATGAAAAGATACTTTCGGAGCTTCTTCCCGAAAAGAGTGCCGCTTCACAGGGACTTGACGTGACCGTTCTCCATACTCTTGTTCTTGAAAAGATCTTTGGCATTGACGCCGAAAATATGGCAAAGCAGATCAATCTTACCTATGTAAAGCAGTTTGAGGATGCCATAACCTCCGTTCAGAACGGCAAAGCACAGTGCGCTTTCATACTAAATCCCACAAAGGTAACAGAGATACGTGACGTTGCTGCTGCCGGCGAAAAAATGCCCCAGAAATCAACATATTTTTATCCGAAACTCATCACCGGACTTGTAATGAACCGTTTCTGAAAAGAATATAAAACATGATCCTGCTGAAAAAACTACCGGAGGATCATTATGCTTGACAATACCATTGAAAACGACCTTTCCCAGACCCCGCTCAGTGCAATGTTTGACGGCAGTGCCGCCCTTGAAACGCAGGAACTGAAATCTGAAACAGTAAAAAAAATACCAAGGCACCGCAGACGCAGAAATAAGCAAAGTATGCTTTCACTTTTTCCTGACGGCAGTGAAGAAAGCTGTGACAACGCTGCTGTTATTCCTCTTATTATGAAAAACGGGAATGACACTGCCAAAGCTTCTTCTCTTAGTTGTCAGAAAATAGTGCCCGATACCTCACAGAATGACGTATCCGCTCCGGCTCCTGAGCTGGAATATTCTGAGATAGGCGGCTGTACCGATGATGCCATAGAAAACGGTCAAGGTGCTGGAAACAGTCCGCTGTCATGTTCCGGGATAATCTATGAAATTGCGGAAGAACTGTATGTGCGTGAAAAAACAGCATCCGAGCTTGAAGCTCTTTTTGATCCGCCGTTCCATAAGAATTTCAGTTCCGAAGAGCTTGCCGATCTTGACAGACATTCAGAAGAAAATGCCCGCACTATTGCTGCCGGCAGAAACGACTCTGTTTTTGGAAAAAGGGCAGCCGGTACAAGACCGATCACGACCTCAACGGCATTTATTCTGCAGTCGGTGATGCTTGTTCCGATACTTAATATAGTGGCGGCACTGTTTCTTGCGTTCCGCAGTGACGGCAGCATAAACATCAAAGCCTATTGCCGGGCATTTCTGATCTGGGCAGCAATAATAATGACATCTGCACTGATATTCTTTGCCTGGAGTTATTATTCAGTTTCTTCGGATCGTCCGCAGCTTGTCTGGCTTTTTCCTTATCTTAAATAACGTTCTATAATAAGTCCCGCCCGTGTTCAAAAAATGGACACGGGCGGGACTATTTTATTGCTCCTGTTCATATTGATCTGAAAGAAATATCTTTTTAACAGTCAAAAATATTCTTTTACAGTTATTTTTGTCACGATAAGGGAAAAACGACCTGCACATTTTTGAATAGTTATCATACTGCAGAAATCCCTTTTGCATCTGTTCGATAATGTAATCCACAAGGCTGTCGTGGTCAAAAAGCATCTTTCCAAAAATATTTTTTGCAAAGCTTTCGTTTTTCAGCTCCTGAGGCACAGGCAGGGCAGGGGGATAATAGTATATAACAGGCTTGTTAAGATAGGCAAACCTGTATTGTATATCGGAGTGATCGGTAATAAGCACAGCGGCCTTCTTTACGAGTTCGTTTACAACGCCTTCATCATACTGATACAGCATGACTGTTTCATCCGAATGAAACAGCTTTATAAATTTATCCACCGAAAACGGCATCATAACAGCGACCTTATATCCGCTGTTTTTTAGTGCTTCATGCAGTTTTGTGTCTGTCAGCAGATCATTATACAGGTGGAAGAAACGGCTGTCGGAAAAGCTGTACCGATCCGAATTTTCATAAACACAGAACTGTCTTCTGTCGCCGGGAGCTACGAAAATCAGCTTTTCTTTTTTGTCATCCAGTTCATCAAGTATCGGATATCCTGTAACTTTTATCATCGACTCGTCATAATCATAGATCGGTTTCAGGATATGTTCCTTCTCTTTTTCGGAAGAACAGAAAAAGAACTGGGTATTATCTCTCAGTCTGTTGTCAAACTGCGCCGTTGCGTATGTGAGAAAGAAATCCTTTATAGAAACCGTCTTTGCATTGATAAGATCTTTCAGGAACATAAGATCCTTGTTGCTGAAAAGAAGGGATTCATAAACGTCACAGTCTGCGGCAAAAACGATATCTGCCGAAAGAGCGGCGATCTTTGCCTTCTTTGAACCTGCTTCGAGGACACCTCCGTATTCTTTGTCAAGCAGCCGTTCATATTCCTCCGAGCCTCTTTTTGCGGTATAGAATACATTGACCTTGTCATTGGCTCTGTGCTTATAAAAAAACCTGAAAAGTATGTTCCCGTTGGAATGTATGCCGGACTCGTCATAGAACATCAGAGAACATGTACCCTTTTTTTGCTGCATGGCGCTTTTTACGGCTTTTCGTATCTGACGGTAGTAAAATGATTCTGCGAGTGAAACATACTCTCCGGCTTCGGCCATGAATTTGCTTTCACAGATACGCAGATATGAACCTGTGGCACGTCTGATTATTAGTGACTTTGTTTTTCTCTCATAGACCATTACCCGTTCATTGAAGTACCAGTAGCTGTTTTTTATTGCTGACGACAGCCTTGAAAAAGTACTGTTAAAGATCATCCCTATCCTGAACGACATATTTTTATACTGCATTTTCAGATAGATATTATCTATAGTTTTGCCGCTGCTCACGGGAACAAAAAATCTGAAAGCATACCGTCTGAAAAACGTTATGTCAAAATATTTTTTCAGGGTATACACTCCCGAAGTCAGGACAGTCATCCTTTTTTCATTGACGAACACAGAAAGCCTGTATTCATTTTCCGGCAGGAATGAACAGTTATAAAGCACACCGTCAAAATAAAGTCCGTCTTCATCATAATTGACCGCCTTTATGTCGGCAAAAATATCCTTTGATCTCCCGATGAGATACTGCTGATAATGAGCCGCAAACTCACCGCTCAGAATGAGTTTTTCCATTCGTGAGTTTGATACAAAGTAGTTTTTTTCAAGAGTATCTTTTGGAAGAACAAGGTCTATCTCCGGCTGAAGCTCCGGATTCTTATATTTCAGTCTCAGGAGTCTGAATGTCATTTCTTCATCAAGCCCGCACAAAGCGCAGATATTTCTGTTGAGTATGACCGAGTCATCAATATATTTCAGAAGCTCCGAAACCTTGTTGAAGAACTCATCGACCTCTCCTCCTGTCAGGACGTGTTTGTATTTTTCGTCAGCATTCAGGACAAAACGGCTTTCTATGAGATACATAACTATGGACTGCGCAGCAGCAGAGCCGGGATAATTTATCATCATCGGTATCATAAGCTCATCGACCGACCGTGAATAAAAATCCTTGCTGTACTGAGGCTGATATTTAAAAACCTCATGGTCTGTTGCAGCCAGAGTAGTATAGGTGTGTTCGGGAACGAATATATATGAATATATTTGCAGAAGGGATTCTGTAATAAACTTCACATCGGACTGAAAAATAATGCTTTCATCAAAAAGCATCCTGTCAATGATCCTTTTGTGAAAAAACCAGCATCCAAGCAAAAGAACGAACCTGTCAGGAGTATCGTTCAGATCAACGACACCTTTTTCTGTTAGATCAATATACTTGTAAGGCTCTTCACCCGGCGGAGATACGATCGGCTGAATACAAAGAATCGGTATCTTTTCAGAACTGAGAGTTTTGTTCATAAGTGTATTCAGAGTTTTTTTGGAATACTCTCCGTAGTTGTCGATAAAGGTATAATAAGTACCCTGACAAAGAGGTCTTGCATCATTATAAGCAGAAGCATCGGACTTGCCTGCGGCATCGACAAAATAAATGTTGTCCGGATATTTTTTGTTATACTCCGAGCATAGTTTCAGACTCTGTTCGGTACAGACAGAATCGATCAGTATCAGCTGGATATTTTCAAGAAAAAAGACCTCATCGGCAACTATCGAAGAAAGTGCGGCTTCAAGATGAACATCGCTCTTTATAAGAAGATTGATACTGAAGAAAAAATTCTTAGGCATATAAGCCCTCCAGATCCATCGGGACAAAAGCCCCGGTCATATTTGAATACATCTCCATAATATTACAATAAGATAAAAATGTCAATTTACAAAGAAGTTACAAACCTTACAGAATACATTGCATCAAAAAACAGAAGATCATCCTCGTTCATCCATAATTCTTTTATTATGGCATAATAGTCAAAATTTTCCATATAAAAAATGTACAATTAACTATTCACTCAAAATGCTAAAAGTATTTTTTTATACAAAATGAAAAAAGTATCAAAAAAGCTATTGACTTGCGTTTTTTGTTGTTCTATAATTCACTCAAGACAGCAAAGGCGCTGCGGGCATAAGATGTTTTATGCCTGCTGCGCCCATTTTTTTATTTAATTCTGAATGGAGAGCATTGATTATGAACGTACCTGAGATTTTCGGCAGTATGGTTTTTAATGACGCAGCAATGAAAGAACGTCTTCCAAAGGGAACTTACAAGGCTCTGAAAAAGACGATCGAAGAGGGCAAGGCTCTTGACATCAATGTCGCAAACGTTGTAGCTCATTCCATGAAGGAATGGGCGCTTGAACACGGCGCAACTCACTATACTCACTGGTTCCAGCCTATGACCGGCATCACCGCTGAGAAGCATGACAGCTTTATCACTCCGACTGACGGCGGCGGAGTTATCATGGAATTCTCCGGAAAGGAACTCATAAAGGGCGAACCGGATGCTTCAAGCTTTCCTTCCGGCGGTATCAGGGCAACATTTGAAGCAAGAGGATATACAGCATGGGATCCGACTTCATACGCATTCATAAAGGACGGTTCTCTTTGTATCCCGACCGCATTCTGTTCATACACGGGTGAGATACTCGACAAAAAGACTCCGCTCCTCCGCTCAATGGAAGTAATAAATGTTCAGGCTCTCCGCATACTCAAAGCTTTCGGAGACAGCACAACACAAAGAGTCATCACAACAGTGGGTCCGGAACAGGAGTATTTTCTTGTTGACAAGGAGATATTCAGAAAGCGCAAGGATCTTATCTACTGCGGCAGGACGCTTTTTGGTGCAAGACCTCCGAAAGGACAGGAGCTTGACGACCATTATTTCGGAACCATCAAGCCGAGAGTTTCAGCATATATGAAGGAGCTTGACGAAACTCTCTGGAAATACGGCATCTATGCAAAAACCAAACACAATGAGGTTGCTCCGGCTCAGCATGAGCTTGCTCCGATCTTTGATTCTTCAAATATTGCGACAGACCACAACCAGCTTACGATGGCAACAATGAAGGATATTGCAGACAAGCACGGTCTCGTGTGCCTCCTCCACGAAAAGCCCTTTGCCGGAGTAAACGGTTCAGGAAAGCACAACAACTGGTCAATGTCAACAAATACCGGAAAGAACCTTCTTGATCCTTCAAAAAATCCCCGTGAAAACATTCAGTTCCTTGTGTTTCTTGCGGCAGTGATACGTGCCGTTGACGACCATCAGGATCTTCTCAGGATTGCCGTTGCAAGCGCAGGAAACGATCACAGACTCGGCGCAAACGAAGCACCTCCCGCAATACTTTCAATGTATCTTGGTGATGATCTTTCCGAAGTGCTCCGCTCTATCATGTATAACGAGGAATACACCAAAAAGGATGCTCCGATCATGGAGACAAATGCGGACGTTCTTCCGAATTTCGTAAAGGACACCTCTGACCGCAACCGTACATCTCCTTTTGCGTTCACAGGAAATAAATTTGAGTTCAGAATGGTAGGCTCCGCAGAAAATATTGCCTGCACCAATACCATCATCAATACGATAGTTGCCGATGCGCTCAGCGATTTTGCTGACGAACTTGAAAAAGCTGAGGATGTCAGCACGGCTGCGGAAGAACTTGTCAGAAGGACACTCAAGGATCATAAGAGAATAATCTTTAACGGCGATAACTACTCCGAAGAGTGGGTTGAGGAAGCTAAAAAAAGAGGTCTTCTCAATTACCGCACTCTTCCCGATGCACTTCCGCACTATACAGACGAAAAGAACATAAAGCTTTTTGGAAAACACGGAATATATACAGAAGTAGAGCTTCGTTCAAGAACCGAAATAATCCTCGAAAATTATTCAAAGATAATCAACATCGAAGCCCTCACCGCACTTGATATGGCGAAGAAAGATATTGTTCCTGCTGTAGCAGCATACATCAGGGAACTTGCAGAAACCGCTTCAGTCGTCAAGAGTATCGGCGGCGATATAGATATTCTCCCCGAAACAGAACTTGTAAAGAAGCTTTCAAACCTTCTTGCCTGCTTCACAAAGAAGATAGATGTTCTCGACAGAGCAGTTTTAGGTGCAAAGGATGTAGAGGGCGTCACAGAATGTGCCGTTTACTATAAAGATAAAGTTCTTGCTTCGATGCAGGAGCTTCGTGCCGTTGCCGATGAAATGGAATCCAATATGTCTGCAAAACACTGGCCTTATCCTTCATACGGTACAATGCTTTTCAGCGTATAATAAAACAGTAAGCAAAACCGCCTTCACAGCTTTTTCTGCGAAGGCGGTTTTTTTATATCTCAGTAAGTGACCGTTTCAGATCACATACTTCTCTCGTAAGCTTCGATCATTTTCTTGACCATCTGTCCGCCGACAGAACCGGCCTGACGTGAGGTAAGGTCGCCGTTATAGCCCTGTTTAAGGTTAACGCCTACTTCGTTTGCACACTCCATCTTGAATCTGTCCATAGCTTCTCTTGCCTCGGGAACATTGATCTGATTATTGTTATTGTTGCTTGACATAAGATTTTCTCCTTTTTATATTATCATACAGCCGGATCTGAGATCCGTATATCTCACAATAATACTCAAACATAACGTCTGCAATTCCGGCTGTGTTATTAGTATTTTCAGAATTTGTGTCAATATTACATTTTTGTTCTGGAAAAATCTTGATATAAATGCAGTAGCGAAAGCTTTTACACAGGAAGGAAGTGAGATATTTTGCTGTGTCTGCCATACTGTCGCTGTTGTGATAAATATTATCATTAAATAATTCTTGAAATTTGCAGAGGTTCTTTAAGAAATTTTTAAGAAAATGTGATATAATAATAAAAAAGGATAAGGAGGGTCAATATGAGGATACTTTTGGTAGAAGATGAAAAATCCCTCTCAAATGCGATAAGCATGATACTTGCACAAAACGGTCATGTCACGGAACCCGTATATGACGGAATAACTGCAGTTGAATATGCACAGAGCGCAGAATACGATATAATAATTTTAGACGTTATGCTTCCGAAGCTTGACGGCTTTGAGGTTCTGCGCATCCTCAGAAACAGCGGTCTTGAT
The DNA here is from genome assembly GCA_002308635.1 of Ruminococcaceae bacterium UBA1244. Lineage (GTDB taxonomy): Bacteria > Bacillota > Clostridia > Oscillospirales > Acutalibacteraceae > UBA1213. The sequence goes on from DBWG01000120.1 coordinate 15,763, forward strand.
ACGCCGATACTTATGCTGACAGCCAAAAGCACCATTGCCGACAAGGTGTCAGGACTGAAAAAGGGAGCAGATGATTATATGACAAAGCCGTTCCATCCTGATGAGCTTCTTGCCCGTGTGGATGCACTGACGAGGAGGAAGGGAAGTGTTGTGCTGAATGAGCTGTCCTACCTCGATGTAACATTGAATCTCAATTCCGCACTTCTGATCTGTTCAGGTGAATCAGTCCAGCTCAGCAAAAAGGAATTTGGTGTGCTGAAGGTTTTTTTATACAATCCCAAAATGGTAATAACGGTCGATATGCTCATCAATAAGGTATGGGGAACAGGAGCAGATGTTACATACAATAATGTGGAGGTTTATATCTCGTTTATACGCAAAAAGCTGAAATACCTTCATTCTAAAGTATCTATCAAAAAGATCCAGTGTCTTGGTTATCGTCTGGAGGAAGTAAAGTGATGAGGGCATTCCGCAAAAGATTTATCATAATGAACATGAGTCTTGTGGGTGTGGTTTTGCTGACTGCGTTTGTTGTCATCGGAACGATCATTTGTACCAATGTATATGGTGAACTAAAAAATACCATGTCAAATGTTCTCAAGCCATGGAACATAAATAATGCAGGTTCACCCGGCGGTTTGCAAGAAAATGAAACTCTGCCCGACAAGAAGGGAAATATGCCCGATAAGTCGGATAATAAGAATGATGAACTTCCCGCCAGGCCGGACGAAAAGAAGGAGACTAAGAATAACGAGAACAAAAAATCAGACTCAGAAAAGAGACATGAACGCAATGACCATATCTCAACAATTTTTTACTACAAAAGCGAAAAAAGAGTGAGAGTCATATCAGATTCTGAGGTATTTGATGCGAACCCCGAAGATGTTGTCAGCGCCATTCTTGCGCAGGGTGATGATTTCGGAACGATAAACCGGTATCACATAATCTATTACCGTGAAACTGCAGGCAGTATCGTCAAGATAGCAGTGTGCGACGAAAGCTATATAGGTTCACGTCTGTTCAAAACTGTGATGATACTTTCGCTGGCATTCATTCTGTCCATGTTGGTGCTGTTTCTTATCAGTATCCGGCTTGCACGTTTTGCGGAGAAGCCTCTGCGTCAGTCCATAGAAATGGAGCGTAAATTCGTTGCCGATATTTCCCACGACCTTAAAACGCCTATCACCGTTACTATGGCAAATAATTCAATATTGAAAGCAAACAAAAACTCCAGTATCTCGGATAATATGCAGTGGATAGAAAGCACAGACAAAGCGTCCGAGGATATGATGCAGCTCATCGGCAATATGCTTACGCTGTCTGCGGTCGATACGCAGACAAAGAAGATCAGCACCGTTCCCGTAAGTCTGACATCAGCTGCGGAAAGATGTATCCTGCAGTTTGAGTCAGTAGCATACGAAAAGAATGTGACGCTGGAAGAATCGATCGAAGATGACCTGATTGTTCTTGCAACGGAGGAATATCTGAAACGTATTTGCAGCAGCCTTGTCGAAAACGCTTTCAAATATGAACCTAACGGCGGAAAGGTCACAGTTAAGGCATACAGCCGCAAGCACAGGATATTCTTTACTGTGCAGAATCAGAACAGCCGTATTTCACATGAGGATCTCCCTCATATTTTTGACCGTTTCTATCGGGGAGATAAAGCAAGAACAGAATCAAAGGGGCATGGTCTCGGATTGCCGATTATTCACCAGATGGCAAAGCTCTGCGGCGCAAATATCGAAGCGGTAAGCAATGAACATGACGGAACAATATTTACCGTGACATTCCGCAAGGCATGATACAGGAGGCGGGTAATGTGTATAATATAAGATATGCAAATGACAGCGACAAGGACTTTTGGCTGAACGCTGACAACAGCATTGATGAACTTACGTTTGAAAATAAAATAAATAATAATATGGCATATATTTTTGAAGAGCGTCAAAGGAAGATCGGGATTCTGCGTTATTCGCTTTTTGAAGATCATATCCCGTTCTGTAATCTTGTCTGTATTACCGAAAGCTATCGTCACGAGGGCTGCGGCAGAGCGCTGATGCAGTATTGGGAACAGGAGATGAGGGAGAGGGGATATATCTTTACGATGGTTTCTTCATATATTGATGAAGAAATACACCTTTTCTATCGTAAGCTGGGCTATCGTGAAGCAGGAGGCGTTGTAATACCCGACAAGAGAAATGATGACAGAATGGAAGTGTTTATGATAAAGCGGTTATAAAAATATATGATTTTTAAGATGTTTTTAAGAAGTATGAGTATAATCTGAGTCAGGGAATAAAATCGAGAAGAAATTCAAAATGCTTTGGACACGCATGATGACCAGAGTATCAGCCAGTATCGGTATTTATGGTACTGGCTTTTATATTCTCAGATAATTTGCATAGAAGTTATGTGATTGCCTTTTTGTTGGAAAATATTGAAATCATTCAAGGAATAATTCATTAAATCTTTATTTGTATTTAACACCAAAGAAAAATTAATATTTTATACTTCAAGTATGATAAAGATAAGACGGAGGTGCTGAGATGAAACTTCTTTTAGCCGACCCGGACAGAGATTTTCTTGAGGCATTCAAGATTCTTCTGACCCTGTCGGATTATTCCGTAAAAACAGCGTTTGACGGAACTCAGGTGATACAAAAGCTGCATGAAGAACGCTTTGATGCTCTGATCGTCAACAGCGACATACCAAGGATATCTGCTTCTGAAATAATAAAAAAGTGCAGGGAAATGAATATCCCGACAGTCATCGTTTCAGACAGAAAGATCAACTCTGCGATACTTACACACGGCATGATCGGAAATGCCTATCTACAGCTTCCTTTCCTGCCTTACGAATTGACATCTGCTGTCAGAGGTGTCATAGAAAATTCAAACAGCAAAGAGATACTCCGCTATGAGGACACGAGCATTGATGCCGGCAGTTTTTCTCTATGTGACACACTTCCGGTAACGTGTGATGAGATCAATGTCTACCGTTCCCTGATAAAAAAGGAACCGCTGGATTTCAAGACCTACGATCCTTATATCACATCTCTGAACTATAAGTTTGAAAAGCTAAAAAAATTGACCCGTATCAAATATCTGATAAATGAAGGGTATAGGTTGGTGACGATAAAAAATGGATAAAGCAAGAAAAAAATTTATACTGTTGTCAGAGCTTACCGTTATGCTTCTGCTTGCGGTACTGCTTTCGGTAATCAATATCCTCAGTTTTACAATGGCTGCTGAGGATGCGGATCATCTTACGGAAAGTATTTCCCATAATCAGGGGTTCATAAAGGGCTTTGTTCCGGAATTTTCTCCTGAACAGGAGGACAATGCACAAGGTCAGCCGCCGCAGGAGACCTCAGACGATGGACAGATGACCGATCAGACACAAAACAATAACGGCAGTGCCTATAAAAACAAAAAGCGTGATGTCAAGCCATTTATTCTAAACGGAGGCAGGGGAGGCATGGGACCGAATTCTCCTGATATGAACAACTCGCTCAGATACTTCACAGTGGCTTTTGACAAAGATGATAACGCCGAGATGATTGATTTCAGGATGTCTGCCGTCAGTGAAGACGAGGCAAAGGAATGGGCGGAGAGCCTTATAGACGGTTCGACCGGCTGGACAAACACATCCTACCGCTACCGTGTCTACACAATAGGTGACAGGACCTATGTAACTGTAATAGATCAGGGGCGTGAGCTTTGGCAGTCATACAGGATACTTATAATATCCATCGTCGGCGGAGCAGTGCTCATCGTTCTGAGTTTCTTCCTGTTCCACTTTATCGGCAGAAAGCTGTTCAGACCAATAGAAGAGGCTGACAGAAAGCAGAAACAGTTTATCGCCCGTCTTGAAAGCGAATTCAAAATGCCGCTTACGATAATCAATGCCGATACGGAATCCCTCGAGATCAAAAACGGCGAAAATGAACAGACAAAATCCATCAATAAACAGGTCAAGCGCATGACGAGACTTGTAAAGGAATTTGGTTCACTGTCGGTAGTTGATGAACCGGCTCAGAAAACAAAGATCGACCTTTCGGGTCTTATGACCGCTGTGCTTGAGAACAGCCGAAAATCGTTTGATGAGAAAAAGATCGAACTTTCCTGTGATATCGAACCGGAAATTTTTTACACCATAAGCGATGAAGCGATAAGAAAAATAATGAGAGAGCTGATATCGAACTCCCTCAGATTTTCAAATTCAAAAGCTTCATACTCTCTCAAAAAACACAAGGACCGCATAAAGATCTGTCAGATGAATGACACCTCTCTTGCTGACGGAAGCTATGACCAGATATTCGACAGGTTTACTGTACTCGATAATGCCGAAAAATCCGGCGGTTCGGGACTCGGACTGTCTTATGTCAAGGAAGCCGTGAGAGCTTCAAACGGAAGGATCAGTGCAAGAGTAAAGAACGGGATCATGATAATAGAGATAAATTTGTGAGAAACGGAGGTGATCTCTTATGTCTGTTGTTTCAAATCCCATAGTGGTCATGAAACGCTATGAAATGAAATACATTATGAGTCCTGAACAGACAGAGTATTTCAAAAAAAGTGTTGAAGGCTATATGAAGATCGACAAATTCGGTCTTACATCTATCGCTTCACTATACTATGATACTCCGAATTACAGGCTCATACGAACATCAATAGAAAAGCCGGCTTTCAAAGAAAAGATAAGGCTCCGTTCATACGGTATTGCGACCGATGAATCGCCAGTGTTCCTCGAATTGAAGCGCAAGGCTTACGGGATAGTCTATAAGCGCAGAGTGCAGTCCACAATACCGCTCGTAAACAAGTTTTTTTACGGCGAAGGCGATATATGTGCAGGCGGTCAGATAAACAAGGAGATCACCACCTTCAGGGATTACTATCAGACTCTTGTTCCTGCCTGTCTTATCATATATGACAGGATAGCATATTTTCAGCCCGACGGAGATCTCCGGCTTACAATAGACCACAACCCAAGATACAGATGTGAAGACCTGAATCTTACAACTTCGATGGAAGGTAATTCACTTCTCAATAAAGGGTATACGATCCTTGAAGTAAAGGTTCAGCAGTCAGTTCCGCTTTGGCTCTCGGCAATTCTGACCAAAGGAAAAATATTCAAAGGCAGCTTCTCAAAATACGGCGAAGCCTATAAACAGCAGCTTATCAAAGTTAAAAATGAAAGGAACGATCATTATGTTTGATACAATTTATACTACAGAGGGAGTTACAGCCTCTCAGTTTTTTATAATGGCAGTGGCTTCGCTTCTATCAGGATTTGTCTTTGCATGGCTCATATCCTTTAAGATAAGGGCGAAAAAACGGTTCTTTATAGTGACGGCAGTTGTACCGTTTGTAGTTTCGGCGGTCATCACATTTGTAAGCGGAAATATCGGTGCAGGCGTTGCAGTCGGCGGAGCATTCAGTCTCATACGTTTCAGAAGCGCACCCGGCAGTGCCGACGAGATAACATCACTTCTTATCGCAATGGGTTCAGGCATAGCCTTCGGAATGGGATATGTTTCTTACGGAGTTATAATCCTTGTGGGAATGGCAGTAATTTTCATCGTGCTTTCGCTTCTGCCTGTATTTGAACACAAGGGTATGTCAGAAGAAAGAATGCTTCGCATAACTATTCCCGAATCTCTTGAATACTCCGGCGCATTCGATGATACATTCAGCCATTATCTCAAGAGCTATGAAAATGCCGGCGTTAAAACTACCGGTATGGGTTCAATGTTCAGACTCTCATTCAAGATCGTAATGAAGGATCCCGCTGAGGAAAAGGAATTCATAGACGAGCTTAGAACAAAGAACGGCAACCTTGAGATCTCTGTTCTTCCTTATACCGAACCTCAGAACCAGCTTTAAAAGTTTTTTAATCAAAAATCATGCTGAAAAATTCCCGATACATCTCCGAAAGGAAATGTATCGGGAATTTTTGGTACATATAATGTGATATAATATTATTTGAAGAGCGGATAATATCCGTTTTTTACCCCCTTTTTTTAAGTCAGACGTGTAATGCTTTTTACTTTACATGTCTGACTTTGGCTTGCCGTCCGGCTTTTAGTGAATAGTTATAATTTTTTTGTGAAACCGTAGGGCATTTTTTCTTTCATTCATTTTGCACGAATTTATAGAATATATATTGTACCGAAATATACTTGACAATACTATATATTGTGGTTATAATGAGATACAGTCGCAATGCTTCAATGACCCAAAAGAGCATTGTGCTATTTTTCTCTTATATTTTTACAAAGATACGGCATGATAATTGTTTTTTACAAAGCAAAAAAGCTTTTGATTGGAGATGTTTTTAATGAAGATCATCAAGAGGAATTCTTCGGAGGAGGTATTTAACGGAGAAAAGATCGTAAATGCTGTTACCAAGGCAAACAACGCCTGTGACAGAAGTTATCTTACTCCGGAACAGATTCAGGACATTGCCGAATATGTTGAATACAAATGTTCAAAAATGGGCAGGGCAGTTTCTGTAGAAGAGATACAGGATATGGTAGAGGATCAGATAATGTCAAAGGGTGCTTTTGAGCTTGCAAGACGTTATGTAAAGTACCGCTATACACGTTCTCTTATCAGACGTGCAAACACTACCGACAACAAGATACTCAGCCTTATCGAGTGCAACAACGAAGAGGTCAAGCAGGAAAATTCAAACAAGAATCCGACCGTAAACAGCGTTCAGCGTGACTATATGGCAGGTGAGGTCAGCAAGGACCTTACAAAGCGTATCCTTCTTTCTGATGATATAGTTGAGGCTCACGAGAACGGCATCATCCACTTCCACGACAGCGACTACTTCGCTCAGCATATGCACAACTGCGATCTTGTCAACCTCGAAGATATGCTCCAGAACGGCACAGTCATCAGCGAAACACTTATCGAAAAGCCACACAGCTTTTCTACTGCCTGCAATATCGCTACTCAGATAATCGCTCAGGTTGCCTCGAACCAGTATGGCGGACAGAGCATAAGCCTTACTCACCTTGCTCCGTTCGTCCAGATATCGAGAGAAAAAATAAGACGTGAATTCAATGCTGAGCTTGATGAGATGGGTGTTGCTATACCCGAAGAAAAGATCGCAGATATCGTTGAGGAAAGGCTCCGCAAGGAGATCACAAAGGGTGTCCAGACTATCCAGTATCAGGTAGTCACACTTCTCACAACAAACGGACAGGCTCCTTTTGTTACTGTATTCATGTATCTTAACGAAGCAAAAGACGAGCAGGAAAAGAAAGACCTTGCCATGATAATCGAGGAGACACTCCGTCAGCGCTATATCGGTGTTAAGAATGAGGAGGGAGTATGGGTAACTCCTGCGTTCCCGAAGCTCATCTATGTTCTTGAGGAGGACAACATTACAAAGGACAGCAAATACTGGTATCTGACAGAGCTTGCCGCAAAATGTACCGCAAAGAGAATGGTGCCGGATTATATTTCCGAGAAGGTAATGCTCAAAAACAAGATAGACAAAAACGGCGACGGCCACTGCTACACCTGCATGGGATGCCGCAGCTTCCTGACTCCTTATGTTGACGAAAACGGAAAGCCTAAATATTACGGACGCTTCAATCAGGGCGTTGTTACAGTCAACCTTGTTGATATCGGACTTTCTGCACATAAAGATCTTAACCGTTTCTGGGAGATCTTTGACGAGAGAATGGATCTTTGTCACAGAGCGCTCAGAGCAAGACATGAAAGACTTAAAGGTACGCTTTCGGATGCCGCACCAATACTCTGGCAGTACGGCGCTATTTCAAGACTCAAAAAAGGCGAACCGATCGACAAGCTTCTCTACGGCGGATATTCAACTATTTCACTGGGCTATGCCGGTCTTTGGGAATGTGTTTACAGCCTTATCGGCAAGAAGCTTAATGAAGAAGAAGGCAAGGAGCTTGGTCTTCAGATAATGAGAAAGCTCAATGAATACTGTGCAAAGTGGAAAAAGGCCGAGTGCATCGACTACAGCATCTACGGCACTCCTCTCGAAAGCACAACATACAAGTTTGCAAAATGCCTGCAAAAGCGTTTCGGCATAATAAAAGGCGTTACTGACAAGAATTACATCACAAACAGCTATCACGTCCATGTTACAGAAGAGATCAATGCTTTTGACAAGCTCAAGCTTGAATCAGAGTTCCAGACGCTCTCTCCTGGCGGTGCAATAAGCTATGTTGAAGTTCCTGATATGCAGGACAATATAGAAGCAGTTCTCAAAGTCATGCAGTTTATCTACGATAACATCATGTATGCAGAACTCAATACCAAGAGCGATTATTGTCAGGTCTGCGGCTATGACGGCGAAATACAGATCGTCACAGACGATGACGGAAAGCTTGTCTGGGAGTGCCCGAAATGCGGCAACCGTGACCAGAACAAGATGAACGTTGCCCGCAGGACCTGCGGATATATCGGTTCACAGTTCTGGAATCAGGGAAGAACACAGGAGATAAAGGAAAGAGTGCTTCACCTTTCAAACCATACCTTTGCCGAAGCTGAAAAGGCTGTAAACGAATAACACAAACTAAAAAAGCACCTTATGACCTGATAGTTATAAGGTGCTTTTTACAAAAAAGAGGCGGATAAAAATGTACATTGGAGAAATGATCACAGCCGACAGCGCAAACGGTACCGGTATCCGTGTGAGTATTTTTGTTTCTGGGTGTACGAATCACTGCAAAGGCTGTTTTCAGCCGGAAACATGGGACTTTGAATACGGCAGACCATATACTCCTGAAATAGAAAATATGATAATGTCCGAGCTTTCCAAAAGCTACTATGACGGACTGACGATTCTCGGCGGCGAACCGTTTGAATTGTCGAACCAAAGAGAAATTGTAAAGCTCATCAGCAGGGTAAAGACCGAACTTCCCGACAGAAATATATGGATATATACGGGCTTTACATACGACAAGGATCTGATTCCCGGAGGCTGCCGCTATATTGAGTGTACAGATGAAATACTTGACAGTATAGATATGCTCGTAGACGGCAGATTTGTGCTTGAACTCAGGAATATTTCGCTCACTTTCAGAGGCTCAGAGAACCAGCGCATCATAGACATGAAAAAAACAAGAGAACAGGGAAGAGTGGTTCTGTCGGAGCTTATGGAAAGGTCGAACAGAAAATAGAACATAAAAACTCCGGCGCTCGCAATATAACGGGCGCCGGTTTTAGTGAATAAAATACTTCTTGCGGTGCGGCACAGGACTCGAACTCCTGCAATTATTTTTGAATAATGCAAACAGAAAGTCGTTCTACAGAAACGCCCCTTGGCACTTCTCTATTCTTCATTAATTTATCTCTATTCTTCATTAATTTAGCCCCGACGCTTCTGCGACGGGGCGTTTCTGATGGGAACAATAGGGCTCGAACCTAT
>DBWG01000032.1:0-4322 GCA_002308635.1 Ruminococcaceae bacterium UBA1244
GTTTCCTTGACTGTGTTTGTTGCCGGAGCGGGAGCGACCGGAGCAGCAGGAGCGGGCTTCGGCTGTTCAAACTTCATAGGAGCGGGCTTCGGCTCTTCAAACTTCATAGGAGCAGGCTCAATATCTTCAAACTTCATCGGAGCGGGTTCAATATCTTCAAATCTCATTGGAGCCGGCTCAGCAGCAGGAGCAGTTTCCGGTTCTTCAATATTGATCGGAGCTGACTCAAAGTTTTCAGTGAATGTTTCGGGTGTATCCGATGACGGCACAGGACCGCCTTTGAATACAACGGGTTCTTCTCCTGGCTTGAAAACAGTGATATCCGGTATGCTTGAAGGAATATGCGGTGCCTTTTCTGACTGCTCTGAAGTGATAGTTTTGTTCGGGACATCCTTTTTTGTGTCTGAAGCTCCGACTACAAAAACAGGTTCTTTTAACTCTCTTTTCGGAGGTCTTGTGACTATTATTTCCGGTCCCTCTTGTTTCTGTTCAGGAACCGTATCGGTAGCAGGTTCCTCAATGGCATAATCTGCTGCAACACGCTTTTCGGCAATGCCTGAAATGAATTCTTTACATTTTACATGTTCGGGATGTGACTGATAAAATTCAAGAGCTTCATTGCTCTCAAATGATGAATAAAGAACAACGTCATAATCCGATGAGGGATCAAAAACATGACCGGCCTCAATCGAGATCAGTCCTTCGATCCTGCCTGAAAGTGCATTGAGCATATCCATCATTTTTTTGATGTTTTGCTGTTTTTCTGTACTGTCTTTGATTTTCCAAAAGACAATGTGCCTGACCATTTGCATTTCCTCCCAACAAAAATTTTTGATAAAAAGTATACAATAATGTATACAACATCCGTATTAATTTTATCATATTCACCTTTTATAATCAATAACTATTTACAAAAAATGACACAAAAAATATTATTTCTGACATTTCACCGAGTGATCTGTGTACGAAAAAAAGCCCGCTGCAAAACACAGCGAGCTTCATAGATTTGTAAGGAGTTAATGCGAATCAAAAACCAATGCACTTGCCTTCGCTCTTGCCGTTTACAACATAGTAAGCAGCATTGTTTTCGGGCTGGATATAAAGAGCAACGGATTCTACAGCATCTTCATTGCCCTCTGCCTTGTAAGCAGCCTTAACAGCTTCTACAAGATCATTGACAGCGATGTTTTTGCCCTGGAACTGAACTACAGCTTCTACAGTTGCTTCCTTAGCCTTAGCAGCCTTTGTTGTCTTTGTTGTTTTCTCTGCAGCGGTCTTAGTGGTCTTTGTGGTTTTTGTTTCCTTATCAGTTGTTTTCTTTGCAGCTGGCATGATCATTACCTCTTTCAAAATTATTTTTCACTTGAATAGCCGAAAGTACTCATTTGCTTCCTTTCAGACTTTACTTGAATTATAAACGGATTTTTTATTTTTGTCAAACGAAAAAAGGCATTTTTTCAATGTTTTTTTAAAAAACAGTTATATATACAAATCAGACAATTATTTTTGTTGAATATTAGACAAAATAACGAAAGCAACTGCGGCTTTATCTGATTTTGATATGAATAACAAAATGAATCTTGGGAAAGAATAATACCGAGATCAGAAAACGAGGTATTGTTATGTGCGGATCTATAAAAACGATATTGATTATCTGGAGGTATTATCAGATGGCAAGAAATACAGCAAGCGTTGTAAAGGGTGTCGGAGCAGGTCTGATCGCAGGAATGATGTTTGGATTTGCAGGCTCCGCTATGCTCAAGGAAAACAAAAAGTACCGCAAAAAAGCGGCAAGGGCGATGGATACCGTTGAGGATCTTATTGACGGGGTAAAGGACATTTTTACAAAGTGATCCCGCACCGGCGGAGAGCGGTCTGTGTCTCCGCCGGTTGTTTTTATACAGGAAGCTTTTGTTTTGTGCCGGTCTGAAAAGCAGTGAAAGCAGGCTTTTTGGGAAAAATTCAAATTTTTGTTGAAAATTTCTCCGGGAGATGTTATACTATCAGAACGAGTAAATAAATAATACGGAGAGATGGCTATGGAAATCGCAAAAGCACTTGATATCATAACTGCAAAGGTAGACGGCACACTTCTTAAAAACGGCTATACAAAACACTCTGTTGCCGACACCGAAAATGAAAAAACTGTACTCTATACCGGTGACGCTGCATACAGCGTTGTGTATTATTCTGACAAAAAAAGGATAGTCCTGCGCACCTGCTCTATGGTCGATGATGAACCCGACAATGCCTGGAAAACCGTTGCAACATGGCTTTTCGATGAGGAAGTCGATTCCTCAAAGGAGGCTGAAAATATCGGCGATGACTTTGTAGAAACTATCAACGGTCCGAGACAGTCTGCTGCCGTCCAGAGGAAAAAGACCAAAAAGGAAAACGGAGAACAGAACTGCGACCCGCTTTTCTTTGCAAACAGGATGATCGCTTATTTTCCCGATATGAGAGACGATGTTGCATACGAAAAGGCTCACTATGAGTCATTCAGGGGTACAACATTTGCAGATGAAAAGATCCGTCCGAGATTTGTTGAATATGTCAATACTCAGGGCGACAAAAACCTCGAAAAGCTTTCAAAGGCTCTTCTCGATCTCTATAACGCAGGCGACCTCGATGTAAAGGGCATCATCACCTACATACTTCTCAATGCTGTCGATGATGAAAAGTATGAGAAGCTTACAGGCTCATTTCCGAAGGATGTAAAAAAGGTCACGAATGCTTCGCGCAAGCTCCGGGGCAAAAAGATCAAGCCCGAAAAACCCAAAAAGCCCAAGAAGTATATGACCCAGACCCTCGAGGCAATGCAGGAGAGACATTATCCAGACAGAAAATGATTTTTTAAACAGCAAAAAAACGACAAAAAAATACTGAAAACTGTTGACAAACGATCTCTGATGTGGTATATTATATTTACCTCATCAGAGGTTATTTTTTTGTGCCTTTTTTTGAGGGAGGCTAAAATATTCCGAAATACCGGGAGGTGCCGTCATGAGAGTAAAAGTAACACTAGCCTGCACAGAGTGCAAACAGCGCAACTACAACACAATGAAAAACAAAAAGAACGATCCGGATAGGCTTGAGATGAACAAGTACTGCAGATTCTGCAGGAAGCATACTCTGCACAAGGAAACCAAGTAAGAGAACGGAGGGTAATAATGGCAAAAGAAAAAAAGGCCGATAAAAAGCCTAATATCTTTAAGCGTATCGGCAATTACTTCCGTGACATCATCAGCGAGATCAAAAAGATCGTCTGGCCTACACCAAAAGCAACATTCAAGAATATGGGCATAGTCCTCGTGGCAATGCTTGTTGTAGGTCTTGTTATTTTCGGCGTTGATTCAGGTCTGCATTATTTGTTCGGACTTGTAATGGATATCGCCGGAAACTAACATTCAATATTCGGAGGAGATACCTATGTCGGATAATGAAGCAAGATGGTATGTCGTTCACACATATTCAGGTTATGAAAATAAGGTCGCCTCTAATCTTGCAACGACAGTTGAAAACAGAGGACTTAAAGACCTCATCCAGGAGATCCGTGTTCCGACAGAAACGGTCACCGAGATAAAGGACAACAAGTCCAAAGAGGTAGAACGAAAGATTTTCCCCGGATATGTGATTGTCAAGATGGTGATGAATGACGAATCATGGTATGTCGTCAGAAATATCAGAGGATGTACCGGTTTTGTCGGACCCAGCTCAAAGCCCGTTCCGCTTTCGGACGAAGAGGTTGAGAGACTCGGCGTCGAGACTAAGTCTGTAGAGGTCAATTATCAGGTGGGCGACAGCGTCCGCATCACGGACAGCCCGTTTGAGGATTCCGTCGGTGTTGTTGATAATATAGACCTGCAGAATAACAGCGTCCGCGTCATAATCAGAATGTTCGGACGTGAAACTCCTGTGGAACTCGAACTCGATCAGGTCGAGCCCCTTGAGTAAGCAAACGTTGATAACGGACTTTGTCCGTTGTTATTGAGGGAATTTTTCCCTCGTGGGAGGAAGCGAAAATTTATATATCGCTCCGGCTTTTACCACGAATTTTGGAGGTGCAGTTTAAAATGGCTCAGAAGGTAACAGGCTTTATAAAGCTTCAGATACCTGCCGGCAAGGCAACCCCGGCACCGCCTGTAGGTCCTGCTCTTGGACAGCACGGTGTCAACATTATGGCGTTTACAAAGGAATTCAACGAGCGTACAAAGAACGACATCGGACTTATCATCCCTGTTGTTATCACTGTTTATGCAGACCGTTCGTTTACCTTTATCACCAAGACTCCGCCCGCAGCAGTTCTTATCAAGAAGGCTTGC
>DBWG01000032.1:4379-5082 GCA_002308635.1 Ruminococcaceae bacterium UBA1244
CAGAAGATCGCTGAGCAGAAAATGCCCGACCTTAACGCAGGCAGCATCGAGGCAGCTTGCAGCATGATCGCCGGCACAGCAAGAAGCATGGGTATCGAAGTAGTAGATTGATTCAGAGACCCGAGTGGGAGGAAATAAACTCCGATTTTACCACTGAATAGGGAGGATAACCAATGAAACACGGTAAAAAATATGTCGATGCCGCAAAGCTCATCGACAAAACAAAGGTTTATGAGACCAAGGAAGCAATAGACACTTGTCTTAAAACAGCAACAGCTAAGTTTGACGAGACAGTAGAGCTTCATGTAAAGCTGGGCGTTGACTCACGTCATGCTGACCAGCAGGTAAGAGGCGCTATCGTTCTTCCGAACGGTACAGGTAAAACAGTAAGAGTTCTTGCAATCTGCAAGGGCGACAACGTTGCAAAGGCTCAGGAAGCCGGCGCAGAATATGTGGGCGCAGAAGAGTTCACTCAGAAGATCCAGAGCGAAGGCTGGATGGATTTTGACGTGCTTATCACAACACCCGATATGATGGGTCTTGTGGGCCGTCTCGGTAAGATCCTCGGTCCGAGAGGTCTTATGCCGAACCCCAAGGCCGGTACAGTTACACCTGACATCGCAAGAGCTATCAAAGAGGCTAAGGCAGGTAAGATCGAGTACCGTCTTGACAAAACAAACATCATCCACTGCCCGATCGGCAA
>DBWG01000032.1:5126-5882 GCA_002308635.1 Ruminococcaceae bacterium UBA1244
AAGCCCGCAGCAGCAAAGGGTCAGTATATCAGATCTGTTGCAGTTGCAACAACAATGGGTCCGTCTGTAAAGATCAATCCCGCTAAGATAAGCGGAGCAGTCTGATCGTAGTTGTGCGGTCACGCACGGAAAATAATGCTTGACAAATCAGTTCAGGTATGATATCATCGTAATTGCTGTTGACCAAAGACAGCAGGTGCGTAAGCATAAGGGTTTTCCCGCCTGCCGAGGTTGTGCGTTTTTACATTAATTTCCGTATTATTGTAATTTTCTGCGCCTTCCTCGAAAATGGGAAGGCGCATTTTTGCGTCAATAAACAAGGAGGTGAATCGTTTTGCCAAGTCAGAAGGTTTTAGAGCAGAAGCAGCAGGTTGTAAATGAGCTTGCAGACAGAATCAGCGGATCTGTAGCCGGTATTATTGTATCCTATGAGGGTATCAATGTTTCCGATGATACAAAGCTCCGTAAGGATCTCCGTGAAGCAGGTGTTAAGTACACTGTTGTAAAGAATACACTTATAAAGCGTGCAGCTGAGAAGGCAGGACTTAACGGAATCGAAGGTGTACTCAACGGTACATCTGCTATCGCAACCAGCGCAGAGGATTATGTGGCAGCAGCCCGTATTCTCCAGAAGTTCGCTGACGGTCATAAAACATTTGAAGTAAAGACAGGATACCTTGATAATGAGGTTATCAGTCTTGAAAAGATCCAGAGCCTTGCTAAGCTCCCGAGCAGAGAAGTACTTCTCGCAAATGT
>DBWG01000044.1:0-550 GCA_002308635.1 Ruminococcaceae bacterium UBA1244
CCGAAACAGCGGCAATATCCTTCCAGCCCGAAACGTCACACTGAGAGTATTTATCGTCGCCCGCTGCAACGACAGTTCCGTCAGCCTTCAGACCGATGATATGTTCTCCGCCTGCCGAGACGGCGATTATCCTGTTCCATCCGGAAAGATCGGCGTCTGATGTTGAAACCACAGTACCATCATTTTTGAGTCCTATGATAAAATCCTTTCCTGCGGATACGGCAGCAATATTTTCCCAGCCGGTGAGATCTGTGCCGTCGGTCGAGACCACTGTTCCGTCGCTTTTCACACCGACAGTAAAGTGACGGCCTGCCGAAATACGAACTATATTGTTCCAGTCGCTGACATTGCACTGACCGTTCTTGTTCAGTCCCGCCGCAATGACAGTTCCGTCCTTTTTAAGACCGACGGTATGATAGCTTCCTGCGGAAACGGCAGCGATGTCCTTCCAGAGAAGCGTGTTGCACTGTCCGTATTCATTCCAGCCCTGAGCTGCGACTATCCCGTTTTCTCTCAGTCCTATGGTATGGCTTCGGCCTGCCGAGACGGA
>DBWG01000044.1:569-747 GCA_002308635.1 Ruminococcaceae bacterium UBA1244
ATCTCCTTCCATTCCGAGACCTTGCACTGACCGTGCATATTCAGTCCTTTTGCGGCGACGCTGCTGTCCGGCATTATACCGACAACATGGGCTTCGCCTGCGGAAATAAGCTGATCCTTGCCGAGTATTTTTGAAGCAAAACCGTCTGACTGTCCGGCTGCTGCCGGATCGTTTTTGA
>DBWG01000044.1:846-1201 GCA_002308635.1 Ruminococcaceae bacterium UBA1244
GCTGCCTGCTGCATCGAATAATACATATTCTGCTGAGCATTGACATAAGCCGGCATCTGCATTTCCATATTATTTGGTGCAGTATATGCGGGAGCGGAGTTGGCTGAGCCGTTGGTTTTAATAGCTTTTTTCAGAGCCGTGAGCTGTTCCTTCATGCTCTCAGGCGACTGCCAGCGGTTCTGAGGAAAGAACTCGCAGGCTTTTAGGATTATCCCTGCCAGTCCGGAATTTTTGCAGTTTGACGGAACGGGCAGAGGTTCGCCTTTAAAGCGCCGTGTGTTTGCGGTCTCCTGCATCTGGGCGCTTATTGAGGTCGATGCCGGCGGTATAAACGGCGGTCTGTTGCCGTTGAGAA
>DBWG01000044.1:1344-2055 GCA_002308635.1 Ruminococcaceae bacterium UBA1244
AGCTTATAGATGCCCATATCAGTCACGAAAATATTGGCGGGCTTTATGTCCCTGTGGAGCATATTCCTTGCGCAGAGGACTTCAAGAGCGGAGCAGATATCAATGCCGAGCTGGATAACATCGGATTCCGTCATCTGATGTGTCCGCATATACTTCGGCAGTGCGGTCAGCAGCTCCATGCGGATAAAAATATCGTAGCCAAGCCCGTCTTTTTTGGGGATAATACAGTGATCCTCATAAGAAACTATATTTGTATGTCCCCTGAGTGCATAACAGAACTTTATTTCATTGATGAGCTGATCTCTCACATTGTCATAGAACGCCGGCAGAGCATACATGTCTGAAACCACGCCGTCTTCGATGAGCTTTTCGTGAGTGAGATTCTTTTCGGGAACAGATATATGTTTTACAGCAGAAACATAAGTGCTGCCGTATTCTTTTTTTTCGATACGGTATACGGAGCTGAAAGAACCTTCGCCGATAAGGTCTTTTATGTACCACTCTCCCCAGAGCGGGGAAAAGGAATAGATATCAGACAAATTGATCACCCCGTGCTTCTAATATTCATGGTAATTATATCACAAAACCCAGACAAATTCAACAAAAATATAAATAAATCTGCGTTTTTTTTATCGAAAGAAAACCTTAAAAATACTTGCCTAAATATTTCGATTAGATATTCCTTTTTTTGCTTATATGTGATATAATAGT
>DBWG01000044.1:2122-15649 GCA_002308635.1 Ruminococcaceae bacterium UBA1244
TCCACACTCCACATTCCACACTTTCTTAAAGAGGTCGGTGACTTATGAAAAAGGAATATGATGTACTGATTGTAGGTTCGGGCGCAGCGGGGCTTTATGCGGCGCTCCAGTTTCCGGAGGATGTGAGCGTTCTTGTGATCTCAAAGCGTGAGCTTACGCTTTCAAACTCCTCTCTTGCACAGGGAGGCGTGGCGGCTGTTCTTGACAAGGATCACGATAACTTCAAGCTTCACATTGCTGATACGCTCATTGCAGGAAAGTACAAGAACAATCTTGAAGCGATCGAGGTGCTTGTATCAGAGGGTCCCGGAGACGTTATGAAGCTCAAGGAAATGGGTGTTGCCTTTGACCTTGACGAAAACGGCCATCTCCAGATGACTCTTGAAGCCGGACATTCCCGTCACAGGATAGTTCATCACAAGGATTCTACCGGAAGAGCTATTGTTGAAGTGCTTATTGAACAGGTAAGGACGCATCCCAACATAGAGATATGCGACAACACAATGCTCTATAAGCTTGACCGGAACGATAAGGGCTTCTATGCAGGACTTCTCCTTCCTGACGGAAGCTCAAAAATAATAGCTGCACACTACTGCATCATGGCTTCCGGCGGTATCGGAAGAGTTTATCAGTATACTACAAATTCCGCTATCGCAACAGGCGACGGCATTACCCTTGCCTTCATGCTTGGAGCAAGAATAAAACACCTCAGCCGTATCCAGTTCCACCCGACTGCCTTTGCAGCGGAGAACGACCGTGAGCGTTTCCTTATCAGCGAAGCTGTAAGAGGCGAGGGCGCAGTTCTTCTCAACTGTGACGGCGAACGCTTTGCTTTTAAATATGACGAGAGAGGAGAGCTTGCTCCGAGAGACGTTGTTTCCAATGCTATAATCCTTGAATCCAGAGCAAAAGGCAACGAAAAATTCTATCTTGACATCACTCACAAAGACCCCGAATTCGTCAAAAAGCGTTTCCCTATGATATACGAAAAGTGTCTTGAAGAAAATATAGACATCACAAAACAGTGGATACCCGTGTTCCCGTGTCAGCACTATCTCATGGGCGGTATTGACGTTGATCTGTTTGCAAGAACTACTGTTGACAGGCTTTATGCTGCGGGAGAATGTTCGCATACCGGTGTTCACGGTGCAAACCGCCTTGCAAGCAATTCTCTGCTTGAAGCTCTTGTGTTCTCACGCAGAGCCGCAAACGACATTACAAAGAGACTAAAGGAAGAGAACAATACTTCTTTCGGAACATTTGCCGAGACAGAGGATCTCAGCGGCAACACACTTCCTCACGGCTACCGCACCGAGATCAGAAAGCTCATGCAGGACTGCTGTTTTGTTATCCCTGCACCGGAGCTTATTCCTGAGAGCCTTAAAAGGGTAAAGGAGATCCTTCTTGACCTTACCGGCGGAGAATACGAGGTCGATCACAATTTCGTAGAGGCAAGGAGCCTTGCTACTGTTGCCTGCATAGTTCTTGAGGAGGTACAGAAAAAATATGACGCTCAATAAGATCTATCTTGACAATATCATAAAGACTGCCCTGCTTGAAGACATCAACTACTGCGATGTCACAACGGACTATCTTATCCCCGAGGAACAGCGTGACGGTGCAAGATTCGTTTCAAAGGCTGACGGCGTTGTCTGCGGAACGGAAGCCGCAGTGAGAGTATTCCAGCTCCTTGACGACAGCGTAGAATATACCATCCTCAAACATGACGGTGAAGAGGTAAAAAAAGGCGATGTTATCCTGACCCTCAGCGGCAGTACAAGAGCGCTCCTCAAAGGCGAGCGCACAGCCCTGAACCTCATCCAGCACATGAGCGGTATTGCGACAGCTTCAAACTATTATACAAAGATCGTTGAAGGCACTCGTGCAAGCATAGCAGACACCCGCAAGACCCTTCCGGGACTGCGTCCGCTCCAGAAATATGCCGTAATGTGCGGCGGGGCAAAGAACCATCGCTATAATCTTTCTGACGCTGCAATGCTCAAAGACAACCATGTTGACGCTGCCGGCGGCATCACAAACGCAATAACCGCCCTGCGCAAAAAGATCGGTCACATGACAAAGATCGAGGTCGAGACCAGAAATCTCGATGAGCTTCGTGAAGCACTTGCTGCGGGTGCGGACATAATCATGCTCGATAACATGAGTCCGGAGCTTATGAAGGAAGCTGTAGCCATTACAGACGGACGTGCCGTTCTTGAAGCGTCAGGCGGCATTACGGAAGAGACGCTCCGTGCCGCTGCCGAAAGCGGAGTTGATATAATTTCTATCGGTGCGCTCACTCACTCCGTAAAGGCGTTTGACATTTCTATGTATATCGGAAAATAAAAACCGGGACTGCTGCAAAAAAAATGCGGCAGTCCCGGTTGATTTTGCTTTATGCAGAAAGTCCCTGCGGTTCTCTTGAATCCCTGAACAACAGTGATATGCACCATATGGCAGAGAGTGCAACGAGCGTATAGATGATCCTGCTGATGATACCGGTCTGACCGCCGCATACCCATGCAACAGGGTCAAACTGGAAGATACCGACAGAACCCCAGTTAAGACCGCCTATTATCAGCAGTATCATTGCTATTTTGTCGATCATTTTCCAAAACCTCCTGAATTATCTGACCTGTCCGGCGCTATGCCGGATAAGAATATTATTGACTTTATGACCGTGATTATTCATAAATAGACAAATGATCTTTTGATAGCGTTTTTTGCCTTGCTGATGTGTTTGTAAACAGTCGTCGGACGTATGCAGAGTTCATCTGCGATCTCGCTGACAGGCATCCTCCCAAAAAAATACATCTCTATACATTTTTTCTGACGTTCCGTAAGCTCGGTCTTTATTGCTGTTTTGAGAATTTTTTCCATGCGGATGAGCTTTTCGGACTTGTTTTTGACATTCCTTGTAAAGTTTATGAATGAAGCGACATCTTCAAAACCATTGTTCAGCGAAACTATATTTTTGCCCATTATACCTCTCCTTTTCTGCCTGAAAGATCGCTGGCAGTTTTTACACAATCTATGTACATTGACCTCATAGTTCCTATCCTGAAATTAAGCTCCCTCAGTTCTTTGGCAGGTGCGGTTTTTCTGTACTGCACCAGTCCTCTGACCCTTTCATTAAGGATGTCCGCTGTATCCAAGTATTCCTGCGCCCACTGTTTATACGTCATAAAAGCCTCTCTTTCTACACGTTTTGTGTATATAATAATTATAATAACAGGAAAGCCTTTTTTTGGCCGCCAACGGGAAAGAGTCCTCAAAAAGCTTTCCTTACAATTATTATTATACCCGATAAAATCGAAATTTCAATAGAATAATCGAACAAATTTTCGATAGTCCAAATAATCGAACAAAAGTTCGATATAAAAAATAAAATTGGAAATAACACTTGAAATTACACTAAATGTGTGGTATAATCCGCTTATAGAAAACCCCGGATGTTGAAAATACAGGGAGGAATCAATATGACGCTGGGAAGTAAAATAAAACAGCTAAGAAAAAGAGCAGGCATGACTCAGTCTGAACTTGCCGCAAAACTCGGCGTATCTTCGTCTGCTGTCGGAATGTATGAACAGGAACGCCGTGAACCTGACAGCCGTATCCTTTCAAAGCTGTGTGATATTTTCGGCGTGACGGGAGACTATTTTATCGGTACATCATATTCACTTCCGTCAGGCGGAGGTGTGGAGGTGTCTGAAGTGTTTGATGAATTCACAAAGCGTCTGACAGCACAGGAAGGACTTATGTTTGACGGAGTACCGCTCAATCAGGATGACAGAATGAAGATCATTGATGCACTGAAGGTCGTTGCTGCAATCGCAAAGCAACAGCACAAAAGCGCACTTGAAAAAAACTGAGGGGGAATGACAGTGAACAAGGCCGAACATAACGTCAGACTTATTACCGAAAAGTATCACAGCGCAGATCCCGATGTGCTGTGTGAAAAAATGGGCATAATTGTAGTTGAACAGGAGCTTCCGGACTGTGTCAACGGCTTTACCGTCAGGATGAACGATATTCCCTTTATCGTTCTCAACCGTGAACTCGGTTACTATGAAAAGCGCTTTACACAGGCACACGAGCTTGGACACATTGTTCTCCATAACGGGATAAATTCACTTAACCTCAGCTGCAATACGGAATTTTGTGTCACAAAATATGAACGTGAGGCGGACAGCTTTGCGGCATGGCTGCTGCTGATCGCAGAAATGTCAGAGCTTGACAGCCTTGAATGTGTAACTGCCGAAGATGTTTCAAAAATTGCGCATATCCCGATGTCGGTTGCCGACAGTACTTTTCTTGACTGATGAGCCGTTCTGCGGCTGCCAAAATAAAGACAGGGTGATTTTATGAAGCTGTTTCTCAGGAGAGATGCCTCCGGCGGGAATTCGGCATTTGAAGTTTTTGATGAGCTTGGCTTTTCAAAATACACTGTTACGGTCGTGTCGGAAAAAAACAAACAAAAACTGGTCATGCTTGATGCGGGCGGAACTGCTGTTTCGGAGATCCTCCGCAAGCAGTTTGTGCTGGATTATTTTGCGGTGCGCTGCAATTCGAGACTGTATGTGCTTGTTCCGTTCTGCAGGGAATGTTTTTCTTTTGCTGTTTATGGAAGTACTTACCGCTTTGCGGGAGATGTTTCCTCCGGATCGTTTTCGCTATTTGACGTTGACAAAAGTCCCGTGATGACCCAGAAAAAGTGCTGGAGCAAACACGGCAGCGGATATGAGATCGAAATATTTCTTGAAGAACAGGAAATTTTTTCTCTTTCAACAGCAATATGTGCCGATATGTATATCTCAGCAGCGGAAGAAGATCCGATATATTCCTGACCGGACTTTCAAAAGACAATAAACTCCGAAAAACAAAAAGCTGATGGTTCTTATTGACAATGAACGGTTTTTCAGTTATTATATTCGTATAACAGGAACTATAGCAATTCAAAATAATAACAGCAAAACTGCGGAGTTGTCCTGTGAACACCTCTGCGGAGCAATGCACCGACCGAGCCGACAGGCGAGACCAACAGCCAAACATTAATGCGCTTATTAAGTTGGATCGCTATAAAAAGCACCTTTGATGAAGGTGTGAATATCAATAAAGGAGACGTAGATATGAAAAGGACTGCAAAAATTCTTCTGGCCTCATGTATGGCTGCTGCAATGCTGGTTGCTCTGACCGCCTGCAACAAGGACAGCGGCAGCGATGATGAGAGCAAAGGCGTTAATATCGAGGGTACATGGAAAAAATCGGTCAATACAAAAGAGGTCACTAAAGAGTCGGGCGTACAGTTCTACAAAAGCTACCTCGAAGATAATCCCGTGACATGGACAGTCAAGTCGGACGGAACTCTCAAAATGGAGGTCACTTCTGCATCAACTGGCACCAAGACCATAAATGCAACGTGGAGTTCTGAAGGCAACAATATCAGCGTTGTTGATCTTACCGCATCTGAGAGTAAACAGAGAACAAGCTACATCTATGACCCCGATGATGGATATATCTATTTTAAGGATGAAGCAGAAAGCGTATACCGCTTTGAGAAGAAGTGATCTTATTTTCGGGCAGACCGTTTTTTGACACAAACAGTGTTTTTATGCTGTTGTGATATATTATTTATTTACAGGAGAAGATCAATATGAAAAAAAGCAGGATAGTTTCAGCTCTTTTGCTTGCAGTGCTTATGATGACCGTTTCGGGTGCTGCTTGTTCAAAGGACAGCGACGGCTCGTCTTCAGGCTCTTCCTCAGCTTCTGATAAGGCAAGCACAGGCATCATCGGAAAATGGACAATGAAGATCGATGAAGATAAGTTTAATGAAACATACAGCTCCTATGACGAGGAAGCAAAAAGTCAGGGCAAGATGATCGTAGAGGCAATGAATATGTCTGTCGAGTTCAAAGACGGCGGCAAGGCACTTGTCTACAACGCTATGATGGGCGATGCTCCTCTTGAGACAACATGGACACAGAACGGTGACGAGTATATACTCGAAGAGACAAAAAAAGAAGAGTCCAATATGTCAACGGGTATCGAAAGAACTGTCTTTAAGCTTGATGGCGATAAGCTTATCCCTCAGGCAGACGACGAAATGATGAAGTGTGTTTATTTTGTAAAAGAATAATAATAAAAGCGGGCACTTCTTGTGTCCGCTTTTGTGTTTGAGGGGAAGATAAAAATGAAATTTAAAAGAATATCCGTTATTCTTGCTGCACTGTGCATTGCACTGAGTGCTTCGGCTTGCAATGGTTCAGGGTCGGGTACATCCTCTGAAAAGTCCTCTGCCGAAAACAGTACCGTTGTTTTGTCAGAAGTATCTTCGGAAACCGGTGCAGAGTCCGGAAAGGAAGCTTCCGGGGATGTTTCCGGTGAGGTATCGGAAGCAGGAACCTCAAAGGAAGAAACACCCGAAGATACAGCCGCACAGAGAATACGCTGTCTTGACCAGAAGCATAAATATACATACGACCTCCAGGCTTTTAAGGATGAAACAGTCAAGGAGCTTGAGAGAAGGCTCACTTCAAGCTACGTCCTGCTTTATGATGCAGCCGAAGACAAGGTGCTGTTTTCTTCAAACGGCGAAATGAACTGCTATCCCGCAAGCACAACAAAGCTCCTGACAGCAATAACCATGTGCAAGCTTGTTCCCGACCCGCAGACAGTCATAACCGTCGGAAACGAGGTCTATATGATAGATTCTGAATCCAGCCGTGCAGGTCTCGAACCCGGAATGAAGCTCACAATGGAGATGCTGATGGATGCTCTTCTCATCCCGTCAGGAAACGATGCGGCTTATGTAATGGCGGTGCAGGGCGGAAGGCTCTATAAAAACGATGAAACTCTTTCTGCACAGATGGCAATTGAAGCCTTTATGGAGCTTGCAAACAAGATCGCAGCCAATATCGGTACGACACGCACTCATTTTGTCACTCCTGACGGCATACATTCACAGGAACACTTTACAAATGCAAGAGACCTTGCCGTGATCGCCGACTATGCGGAAACTATCCCCGTGATAAAAAACAGCGTAAAAAAGCCCGTTGCGGACTGGACGCTCGTGAGCGGAGAGAATGCCTATTGGAAGAATACAAACTATATCCTCGACAAAGAAAGCCTTCGCTATTCTGAATACTGCACCGGAATAAAAACAGGCTTTACCGATGAAGCAGGCAACAGCCTTATTGCCTCAGCCGAGATAGACGGTCATGTGCTTATTGCCGTTGCAATGAATGCCGGCTCGTCAGTTTCAAGGTTTGACGACTGCAATATCCTTTTTGAAAAGGGCTTTGAGCTTTACGGATTGAAATATACATACAAGAACCAGAAAACAGATTGACATTAAAAGAAAGCCAACCAAAAAGCAGGGCTGCTGCACCAAAAGATGCGGCTGCCCTGCTTTTCTATATCATACGCATTTTTTCAGAAGACAGCCTTCGGGATAAGGGTCAAAAACAGTTTCTATTATCTTGTCCGAACACGCCGGCGAATAACAGAACCTGTCGATATGATCTCCTGTGAAAAAATATTCCGGCTTGCCGGGAAGAGTCTCGTAGTCGAAGGTGTCAATTATTATCAGCTTTATTTTCATTCTTGAAGGTATGATATTTTTTATATATACGCTTGTCTGCTGTCCGGCACGGATATTGTCCTTCATTTCCGCAAGTCCGGCCAAGTTTGGCGTAAGCTCCACAAATGCGCCGTAGTCCTCGACAGAACGGATTACTCCTGCAACGGTCTCGCCGACTTCAAAACGGCTTGCGTTTTCCTCCCATGTTCCCAAAAGCTCCTTGTGTGAAAGGCTTATCCTTCCGTTTTCGACTGACCTCACAACAGCTCTTATCTCCATACCGACCGACAGTCTCTCACGGGGATGGTCTATTCTCGAAACAGAGATGGAGTCTATCGGCAAAAGCGAAACTATACCGCAGCCGATATCTGCAAACGCTCCGAAGGAATCAAGATGGGTGATCTTTGCGTCGATAACGTCTCCCGGAACAAGTCCGGAAATATATTCCCTCATGCACCGCTCCTGAGCTATCCTTCTTGATAGCAGTGCAACGGTTTTTCCGGAGCTGTCCTTTGTAAAATCGGTTATCACAAAACATACCGGTCTGTTGACCCTTGAAATGACCGCAATATCACGCACAGTACCCTCACGGATGCCGACAGCCCCCTCTTCACGGGGAATGATCCCCTTTATTGCTCCAAGATCTACGATGAGATCGTGTGACGAGTCGCACACAACAGCTCTTGATTCGAGTATCCTTCCTTCACGGCAGGCTTCTGTCAGAGCTGATAAAGACTGCAGGGAACTGAGGTTTTCCGCCCTGTTCATAAGCTTGCCTTCTGGATAGTATTCTGCCATTTTACTTTCATTCCTTTCATCGTGAGGCACCGCCTCTTACTTTTTCTTGACATATATATGAACCGGCAATTTATTGTATACCCTCCTTTTGAACAAAATCTACTTGAATTCTTTGGCTATGTATTATAAAATAGTATAGGGACTGCCTGCCCCGTCACAAAGCTTCGGGAGTGTTGATACAATGAAAGAAAACAATGATAACATAAAATTCCTGTCTGCCATTTCATATATCTTTGTGTTTTTTATTGTCGGGCATTATGCCGTAGAAAAGGATAATCCCGATCTGAGGTTCCACAAATATCAGGGGGCTGTCCTTTTCGGGACGTTTACGGGTCTTTATATCCTTGACCTGATAGTATGTCTGATATTTTCCTTTTCGCCGGGATTTCAGGGTGTTGTTGCATTCATCCTGACTGCCGCAATAACCCTCGCATATATCATGATGATCGTTATGGGCATATCCTCTGCTGTTCAGTTCAAGCAGAAGCAGCTGCCGTTCATCGGCTTTTATGCAGTAAAGCTGAGGGATATCATGGACAGCCGGAACAAAAACAGCTGATCTGTTTCCGACAGGCTTATTATAACATTTTTCAGGCTCGAAAATTGACGCTATGAGGGTGATAAAAATTGAACGGTGATATTATTTATATAGACTCCTATGATTTTGATGAAAGGATAGAGTTTTGTGTTACGGCAGTGCTGTTCTATACACAGTGGTGTACACAAAGCAGGGGACTTTTTCCCATACTCGAAGAGATAGCCGATGAATACTATGACTATATGAGGGTACTTGCTCTTGATGTAGAGCAGTCGCCGGATGTCGGTTCCGTATTTGCCATAGACGTTACGCCGACGGTGATAATATTCAAAAACGGAAAGATATTTGAGCGCATCACGGGGGCAAATCCTCCGAGCGCCTATACGGATGTTCTGAACGACCTGATATTTGCTCAGGAATAAAAAATAAAGTGCTGACCGTTATGAGATATGCGGTCAGCACTTTTGTTATTATGATATTCAGCCGTTTATCATTTTGAGTATCTTGTCTTTGGGAACAACGCCGACAGAAGAATCCGCCTGTTTTCCGTTTTTGAAAACAAGGAGAGTCGGGATGCTCATTATGCCGAATTGTGAAGCAAGCTCCATCTGTTCGTCAACGTTTACCTTTCCGACCTTAATGCCGGGGTTTTCCTCTGCGATCTCGTCAACAACAGGTGAGAGCATCCTGCAAGGCATACACCAGCTTGCCCAGAAATCAAGAAGGACAGTTTTTTCCGAATCGAGGACTTCTTTTTTGAAGTTTGCGGATGTGATCTCAATAACTGACATAAACTACACTCCTTATCATTTTTTGTTTTTTTTCTTTTTTGTCCTGCGCTTTTTGGCATTTCGTGCGGACTCGGCCTTATCATCGGTTTGTTTGCTGCCGGCCTTTTTATATTTTTCATTCGGAGCATCAAAAGTCCGGTAGTTGATGAGGGCCTTTACAAAATGCGGATGCTTTTCTGTAAATTCAGGTTCCAGCTCAGGGTGATCCACAATATATTTTTCCTGCTGTCTTGCATAGAAATTCATGATGTTGAGAAGAAGTATCAGGAAATACAAAGCGACCGAGAGTACAGCGCCGATGCCGATATAGGGATATATCGCAATAAAGATATCAGCCAGCGCAGATATGATGATAATGGTAACTATAAAGTTTTTGATAATGCGCTTTTTGTCTATGACGCAGGTCAGTGCGCCGACAACGGGTATGATGACGAGAAGCGTTGAAAGAAAGCCTCTGAGGAAGATATCTCCAACCTGCGAATAATCGCCGAAGGCCTCGCCGATAGTACCGCCGAGCATCATCTGGAGAGCATTCTGGTTTACGTTAACAGAAGCGCAGAGTACCTTGTGGGCATTGAGTATCTCATTGTTGAGGACTTCAAGACTTTCATCGGTGTAGGAGTTTCGGTCAAGCTGTTTTACTTCGTCAAGGAGTTCAGAGAGCTTGTCGATATTTACATTGTCAGCGACATGATAAGTCCACTGATAGCTCATAGTCTCGATGGCACGGACGTTTGGACGTGCGCTGTCCGTTGTGACGATACCGCTGTTTTCGCCGGAAGACGGCTCCTGTTCTGATTTGCTGTTCTGATCGGGAGCGGAGGTCTCTTCGGGCTTTGCTGTTTCTTCCTGAGCGGCACTGTTCTGTTCTTCGTCTGCGTCATCATCCTCAGGCACAAGCACAAGTGCATCCTTAGCTTTTCTCAGGCTTGCTTCGGCTGTGTCGATCTGTTTCTGATCCGCAAGGACACGGTACGCCTCGCTGTAGTCGGGAGTGACCTCAAGATCTTTTGTGATATAGAAGGTGACGTTCAAAAACGGAAATGTCAGAAGATAAACAGCGATCGCAAAGCACCAGACCATAGTTATCCTCAGGATATGAGAAGGCGTTCTGAGCCTTTTCTTTTTTTTGGGAACATTGATAACGACGACCTTATTTTTTTTCTTTTTGCCGCCGGAAGAAGGTTCGCTGTCTTTTGAGACGGCAGAGGACAGAGCTTCCGGATTGTCGCTTTCGTTGAAAATGTCATCGTTTTCTAATTTTTTTGCCATTCAGATTTTTTCCTTTCGAGCCGTCAGACTGTATTGAATTTTTCCTTGTAGTTTTCGATGGTGGTTTTGATGATAGTAAGAGCCTCTTCCTTGCCCTTAACATCGTCAACAACAGTCTCTTTGTTTTCAAGGGTCTTATAAACTGTGAAGAAATGAGTCATCTCGTCAAAGATATGTGACGGAAGTTCAGAGATATCTTTATAGCCGTTGTAGGTCGGGTCGTTGAATGGGATAGCGATGATCTTTTCGTCGTTTCTGCCGTTGTCGAGCATCGTGATAACGCCGATAGGATAGCATCTTATCAGTGTAAGCGGGAAGATAGGCTCCGAGCAGAGGACGAGAACGTCAAGCGGATCAAGGTCATCTGCGTATGTACGGGGAATAAAGCCGTAGTTTGCGGGATAGTGAGTTGAGGTGTGAAGGATACGGTCAAGCTTCAAAAGACCGCTCTGCTTGTCAAGCTCATACTTTGCCTTGCTTCCTTTTGGTATCTCGATAACTACCATAAAGTCATCTGGATTTATTCTTGAAGAATCCATATCATGCCATATATTTTGCATAAAAAGTCAACTCCTTTAATATTTTGCATATTGGCAGATACATTATAACACATATTTCTTCTTTTCTCTATAGTTTTTAGTAATTTTTTATGAAATTTTTATGTAAATATCGGAAGGTAATTTAGAAAATATTTAAAAAAAATTGAAATATATTCTTGAAAAATGTGCAAAATAATGATAAAATGTTTACATATTAAATATGAAATGTCGTGATGTCATTGAGCAGCAAACAACTATCAGTCAGCTTTTGCACAAACATCGGCACAACAAGAAAAATAAATCAGGACAATTTTTATATCAACGGCGAAATACTTCGTGACCCGTACAAAAAACAATTTTCGGCAAAGGGTGAATTTTCAGACGGAATCTTTGCTATAGCCGACGGAATGGGCGGCGAGAGCGACGGAGAGTATGCTTCGCTGAGGGCTGTCGAATCTCTGAATATGCTGCGGGGCAAAAAACCGACCTATGAAGAGATATGCTCGTGTGTTGAGGCTGCAAACAAAGAGATATGCGACAAGATCACTGCAACAGGAAAAAAATCCGGAACGACTATAGTTCTTGCCGTTTTTGAAGGAAAGGAACTGAACATCTACAATATCGGCGACAGCAAGTGCCTTCTTTACAGCAGAGGTACCCTGATCCAGCTTTCGCGTGACCATACTGTTACCGCACAGATGGTGGAGGCGGGGCTTATGACAAAGGAGCAGGCACGAAAGGACAGGCGCAGCCATCAGTTGTTTCAGCATCTCGGAATATTTCCGGATGATATGACGCTTTCGCTGTATCAGAGAGAAAAGATAGACTTCCAGAAGGACGATGTTCTTATTCTTTGTTCGGACGGCATGACGGACGGACTTGAGGATGCGGATATCATAAGATACATTGAAACTGCCGCTTTTGAAAACCTTTCAAAGGAGCTTGTAAAGGCGGCAATGGAAAACGGCAGTAAGGACAATGTATCGGTGCTTGCGATAAAGAAGACGGGTTCCGGAGGATCGGGGCTTGGAAGTGCGCTGTATATTGCTGCGTGTGCAGCGGCGGCAGCGGCGGGAGGAATAGCAGGTTATTTGGTGTCCACAATTTCGGGCTGACAGGAACAGGCAGGTGTGATCTATGAATAAGATAATCAAGACACTGATCCCTTTGATAATTTTTTTGACAGCATTTCTGACGGTCTTTTTTGTCGGACGTGCTTTCGATCCTCAGGATACAAAAACCGATGCCGAGACGCCGTTTGTGAACAATGTTCCGGTGATATCTGACACTCCCGGCGAAGACAAAGAGGAAAGCGGCGGTTCACCTTCCGGACAGGAAAACAGCACGGAAGCTTCCGATTCTGGTGATCCTACCGTTAACAAAGCCGTCGAAGAGATCATGAATAATATTGATCCCGGTCTGCCGTCCGAATACTTTTTCTGAATCAAAAACGGAATGCAGTTCCTTTTGAGGAACTGCATTTTTTTATCTGTATACCAGCGATAAAAAGGGGACTGTGTTCGCACACAGTCCCTGATCTTGTTATTAGTTTGTGATGGTTCTTTCTGTCTCTTTGTCGAAGATGTGGATCTTCTCAACGTCAAGAGCGATCTCAATGGACTCGCCTGCTTCTGCGGTAGAAGAGGGGTCAACACGGGCAACACAGGAAGTTCCTGCGATAGTGAGGTACAGATAGATCTCATTACCCATAAGCTCTGTGATCTCGACCTGAGCTTCGATAATGCTCTCTTCTGATCTTTCAAGGAACTCAGGCTCGTCGTGAACGTCCTCAGGACGGATGCCCATAACAACTTCCTTGCCGACGAAGTGGGAAAGAATATTCTTCTTGTTCTTTGATTCGGGAAGCGGGATAGTATACTCACCAAACTGGATACCGTAATCATTGCCTGATCTTACGATAGTAGCGTCGATGAAGTTCATCTGGGGAGTACCCATAAATCCTGCAACGAACTGGTTACAGGGTCTCTCATAGAGGTTCTGAGGAGT
>DBWG01000044.1:15699-15914 GCA_002308635.1 Ruminococcaceae bacterium UBA1244
GTCATAGCCTCTGTCTGGTCATGGGTAACGTAGATAAATGTTGTTCCGAGTCTCTTATGGAGCTTGGAGATCTCAGTTCTCATGGCAGTTCTGAGCTTTGCGTCGAGGTTTGAAAGCGGCTCGTCGAGAAGGAATACCTTAGGATCACGGACGATAGCACGGCCAAGCGCAACACGCTGTCTCTGACCACCGGAGAGAGCCTTCGGCTTACGCTC
>DBWG01000163.1 GCA_002308635.1 Ruminococcaceae bacterium UBA1244
CCCGTGACCTCTTGACTGCCAGTCAAGCACTCTCCCAGCTGAGCTATACCCCCATCTATCCTATAAATCATTGTACAGAATTTTCTGCGAAATGTCAAGCAAAATATACGAAGAATAATGTATAAAAAAGCTCCGTGCATCTGATTTGAAAACACGGAGCTTTGTTATCATTCTTTTGTATAAAGACATCTGTCGTAGTCGTAGTTGAATACATATACAGAGTTATGTGCGCTGACCGAGCCGTCAGTACCGAACCACCTGTCGCCGATGTGGAACTTGAAGCCTGTTGAATCTATCGGGATATATGCAGTGAACTGTCTGAATGTCTGGCTCGATGACCAGAAGCCGACATTTTTGGTCTTTATCTGCTGTGAATCGCTGCACTTAGCATCTTTTGCGCCGGTCTTGCCGCCCCAGTAGCGGAGCTGATAGTTTGAAGAATTTGTGAAATTTGAGACATAGCTTATTACAAAGACGTTTATCCTTCTCATACCGTCCACTTCGCTTGTTTCGGGAGAGCCGACCTGATAGGTGTCCTTCTTTTCGGCGAGTACCTTTCCATCATGCTTTATTGTGACTGTTATTGTATATACGCCGTCCTCAGCAGGAGTCCATACGACCTGATCCGGCCAGTTCTGATCTTTGTATTGGAGAGTTTCGATCTTTCCGTCCTTTTCTGCGGTATATATGAACTCATTGGTCTTTACACATTCGGGAAGATTTTTTACAGTGCATTTGATATAGAGATTCTGGTTCTTATTGATCTTATCCTTGTTATAAATGAATCTTGTAACTCTTGTTTTTACAGCTGTAAAGCTCTGTGAAGCCTGAGCGGTCTTTCCGTCAGCGTCGGTTACTTTGACAAGGATCTTGAAGCTGCCTGATTCTGAGCCGAGCTGTTTTGTTTTGCTGCTGTATTTGGTATTTTCAGCGATAGTATATGTTTTGCCGTTTCTGATGTAGTAGTAGGAATATTTATAAGGAGCTTTTCCGCCGACTACAAGGGGAGTGATCTTTATTTTATCATAGGACGAAACGGTAGTGCCCTTGTCGATAGTGATTTCACGGACTGCAAGCATCTTGTTGTAGACTTTTATCTCAGCCGATCTGACAGCTTCAGCGCCGGAAGCATCGGTGCTTTTTATTGTTACATTATATATACCGGCTTTTTTGGGTACCCATGCAGCCTTCACAACGGAGCAGTTCTTATCCTTATAGACCGTTGTCGCCTTATGTGTCTTTGAGAATACCTCCTTGCCGTCCTTTGTGTCCGTAACGGTGAAGGTGTATTTTACAGGGGCTGTTCCGAAGGTCTCGTTTGCAGTCTTAAATGTAAAGCTGAGTTTGTTTCCGACCCTGAGTTCAGAAGCTGCCGGAGTATATATTTTTGCGATGTGATAATAATTCTTTACATTTACAGTCTTTTCGGACTTGTTGACATCAAAGGGAACGGCTGTATCAAGTGCATAGCTTTTGCCGGTATTGTTATCAATGATAACAGCCTCTTTTACAGTAAACGCTTCGCCGTCGCTTCCGCTGTCAGCAAACTTTACGCTCCAGTTGGAGTCGTGGAAGTTATCCTTATTGAGATCAGGAATGATATTGTCGAGGTCGAATATCATAGTTCCGTCATCACGGCCGGCCTTTCCGTTGAGAGCGGCCTTTGTATAAGGCTCTTTGATCGTGCAGTATGGTGCTGTTTTTGAGGTATAGCGCATACCGTCAGATTTTCTTTCGGCAGTTACCTCAACATAGTTATCGGCTCTGTTTGCTGTGCTGACAGTATATTTGAGGAAAATGTTAGACGGCTTCCATGCCTTGTCAAGATTGAGCTTTATGAAGTCATACATTGATGTCAGTCTGTTTTCGTGATTCGCTGCGCCCTTAACGGATGACATTGTGTTGAGTGAATCATAGGAATACCAGTGGCAGCCGTCATTTGTTTCATTTGCACCGTAGTTATCCACTACCTTGAAAGCTCCAAGCTCGCCGTCATCGACCTTTCCGTTGCCGTTGATATCGCTCCAGACGTTGTCGTCATATCCGACGATAGTCATTTCGTGAGCGGAATCAAGATAATAGTTTTCTGCGACTACATACTTTCCGACAAGCTCCTTCGGCACACCCGGAGCATCGCCGATCTTTATATATCTGTGGCCGTTGTGTGTAGAGAAGCAGATGAGATCGCCATTTCGGATAGTCGCCTTTATTGCCTCAAGGTCGGGGTCTGTCGGAGAGGTTATGCGGGAGTTCTGGCTTCCGACATTGTCATAATACATATAGCTGCTGATACGGTACTGGTTTGCTTCGAGCCATGTATCATAGTCTGCATGCCAGTTGTTGAGATCGCTCTTGTCCGGAGCCTTGCTGAATGTTGCGCAGCCCGCATGAGCAACTATCTCCATACAGGTATCGGGCATGATTCCTCCGGCAATAGCACGTGCAAGATTATAAACGAAAACAGGCTGCATATTTGTTTCGCTTGAAGCCGCACGGTCAAGCTTTTTGTTCACCTGATATGTGAGCTGATAATAAACATTTCCCCATGCACAGCACGTACCTCCGACCTGGATGCCCACCTCAGGAAAATACTTCGACTTCATGTTGTCGACTGACGGAACATAATTCTTTACGGCGCTGACAGCATCCGAAATATCCTTTTTGTCGCTCATGGTGCTTTTTACGGCTGTTATATAGTCGTTCACGTCGTGTATCCTGTACTTATACATCTTTGACGGAATAACGCCGACCTTTTGATCGGCTTCATCTGCAGCAGGTGCTGTCTGAGAAGAAGTTCCCTCCGGCACAGGCGCTGTCATACTGTCCTGTACGGTCAAAGCAGATGCTCCCGCTGAAAACACAGAGACCGCCGCAGCGGATGCCAATATTGCCGCAAATATTTTTTTGAACTGTTTTTTCATATCAGATACCTCCGGATAGTCGATATTCATAAATCCGAAACAAATTATTAAAACTTTGTTATTATAACTGTAACCAATTAGAAACAAATATTCAGTTCGCATATTGCAAGAATATTTTCGATGTAATTTGTTTCCTTTCTACAATTTTTTAGTGTATCGTTGTCTGAAATCAGCTGTCGGTATAAACTTGCTGACCGGACGGATATGTGATATAATAAGATCAGCAGTAAAAAAGCATTAGGGACGTGACGGAAATGAGCAAAAAAGTACAGATATTTCACAGAATATTCATCATCACAAGCATTGCATTTTTGCTTTTGAGTCTTGTTTTTTACCTTATCAGATGGAACAGCCTGCCGGATGAGCCGGGAGTGCATTTCGGCTCCGACTGTCAGTTTGACGTATACGGTTCAAAATTCTACGGATTCTATCCGCATCTTGTCGGGGCGGTCTTTACTGCGGGATTTTGGTTTGCAGGCGGGTTTGTCGGCAAAAAAAATACAGGGCTTCATGTTGACGAAACAGGGGAGAGGCGCATCAAAAATGAGCTGTGCGTCACACTTGACATCATCATGCTTTTGCAGGCATTATTTTTTTCATACTGGTCCTTGTGTGTTTCGCTGCAGCAGCCGCTGAATAATATCATTGCCGGAATCTCAGCTCCTGTACTTTTCGGTACGGGACTTGCGGGTTTTATCATACAGACGGTCACATACATCAGACACAGAATCAGAGGATAGTATCCTGTTATCCTGATCCGAAAAGCTTCTCTGACGGCGCATAACACTGATATGTAATGTGGATTTACACCGGCTATCTGAAACAGACAGATGAACCTGTTCCGAAAGCAAAAAATGATTATTATTGTATGGAGTTTATTCAATACAGCAGCAAGCGTTACTGCAAAACCTGTTGTAAAGAGTATCAAATTCACGTGCTTCATCTCCTGCATGAAATAGTAAAAGGACACCGGCTGTTTGTGTGACAGTAGGTGTCTTTGAATTATTGGCTTATTAAGCTCCGTTTTGCTCTCGATTTGCTCCTATTTCCCGAATAAAGATTAAAAACTTTATATTTGAACGCTATAAACAAAATAATAGTATTTGCCTTTATTCTATCCAAAAACGATTTGTTATGTCCTCATACTTGTTTTCATCGTTTTTTCTGTACAGCCGCTGATTGGTCGTTTTACTGTCGAGGGAGCCCAGCTCTTCTCGATAGCTTCCTAACTTGATGTAGTCAAACACATACATCCAGCTTTCTATTCCTGTGTCTCGACCGCAATACAGGCAGGTTTTCAAACCCTTTGCGTGTGCATATTCCGCATACGAAATAAGTTCCGCTTGATCTTCCGGAAAACCTCTTCCTTCTCCAAGAAAACAAACGCATGATGCTTGTTTATAATACAATTCAATAATATCGGCAAAAAAGTTACCTAACGATTCACCGTAGTTGTGTAACTGCAATGCGGGGTAGTGACAGTTTTTACATCTGTTAGTACAACCTGATATGTATATACAAATGGATTTTTCTTCAGGTACTTCACATGGACTAAGACAAAATTCTGTATAATACAGCATAAGCATCAACCTCACCAAAAAAGGCTGTACCACTTCGGTACAGCCGGAATTTAATGAAAAATGAAAAATGCTTCATTATTTATGTTTGTTTATATACTGCCGTGTAAACACCATTACCGTTAAACTTTCACTGCAACCAACACTGTCTTCATGAAATAGACTCAACAAATTCTTTAAATTGAAGCAGTGCACTACGCACTGCATTATGGGACTGGGCACCTACATCCTGTTTGACCCCTCCCACGTCATATTCCGCCGCGATACTAACAATATTCTCGGCAAGTTTATCCCAAGTGATATTTCTATCTTTGCAAATTTTTTCAATTCTGCCACAATAATCATGTACAGTGCTCGGCTTTCCGGTTGGTGTTTCAACACTATACCCCTTGGAAACCAAATAAGCTTCAAATTCTTCTTTCATTTATGTCATGTTTCCTTTCTGAAAAAAATATACTACAAAGCACCGCACAAAACACATTTGTCAAAGTGTTCTGTGCGGTCACGCACTGCGAGTGAC
>DBWG01000094.1:0-185 GCA_002308635.1 Ruminococcaceae bacterium UBA1244
AACTTGTAATAGATCTTTGCGGGAGTACCGAGTGCTTCCTCAAGGCAGTATGCACGTACAAGAGGAGCGGGACGGTACATCTTATAGAAATCACGTATCTCCTGCGGGATCTCGATATAGGGTGTTGTATCGTCAAGTTCCTGAGCAACAAGCTCTTCGCAGAAAATACCGCTCATTTCCTCTGC
>DBWG01000094.1:309-14473 GCA_002308635.1 Ruminococcaceae bacterium UBA1244
AGGTAAATTTTGTAAGGGATCTTGTTCTCGCTCATTTTAGTTTACTCCTTTTTATATATAAATTCAGGGACATTTCCCAGTTAATACTAATGACGCTAAATTGTATAATTCCGGCTTCGCCATCGTTTTGTATACAGCTTCATAAAACACCTCCGAAAAAACAAAAAACCTGTCCCGACAATTTGCCGGGACAGGTAATAACCTGCGGTGCCACCCTGCTTGGTGTAGTACTACACCCTCTCAACACGCACTATCATGCGCCGACCACTTCACGTCAGATCTTTCCGTCTCACATACTTTGCCGGACAACAACCATCCGGCATTTCCGTTCGCCCTCAGAAGTCCATTCAGCGATACCTTCTCTGCTGCGATCACACCACCCGCAGCTCTCTTTGAGAGAACCGATAAAGCCTACTCACTCTTCCTCAACGGTTTAATTGGATTATAATCTATAAAAGCATAAAAGTCAATAGTTAATTTTTAAAATCGCCCAATTTTTTATAAAAAACAACAAGCGCAAAAAAATTTTCATTTCCTGTCTCCGAATCTATAGGAACTGTCGAAATCACTATTGCCGGATGAATCTGCCGTTCTGCTGCCCTGCTGAGAATTTTCCGGATCCAGTCTTTTGTATCCGGTCACATTTTCTTTGTAGTATCGCATGGGGTCAACATTCTGATCGGTCATAACAACATCGTGCCGTCTGACCTCAGCTTTTACAAAAGTTCTGTTTGTAAGCTCGGAACGGCAATACGGACACATTACTTTGTCTGTGACAGACAGCGGCGCTCCGCAGTTCGGACACCTTACGTTGACGGGATCAGGCTTTTTTGATTTCAGATCCTCTTTCAGCTTGTCGAGCATGATCTGTTCATCGGTACTGAGACCCTCAGGGTGATTTTCTCTGAACAGAGTATTGAATTTGTTGTTTTCACCTGTCCTGAAAATGTCGTATCCTTTTTTATACAGAAGGTACATTATCAGAAAAACAACCACAACCACCAGTATCGGTGAAAAAATTATCAGAAAATACGTTCCTTCGGAAATTCCGTATAAGTCTTCCCACTCAGCACTTACACCTGTTGAACCGCAAGCAAATAACGATACTGCACATCCAAAACCAAAAAATACCCTTTTTAGTTTACT
Organism: Ruminococcaceae bacterium UBA1244; assembly: GCA_002308635.1. GTDB lineage: Bacteria > Bacillota > Clostridia > Oscillospirales > Acutalibacteraceae > UBA1213. The sequence continues at coordinate 1,456 of DBWG01000094.1, forward strand.
GTTCATAGAGGTCACCTCTGATCTCCGTTATAAAATCCTCCAAGAAAGCCGTTTCCCCACTCATTGCCGTAACCTGACGGGTCATCATTCTGAGAAAAACTGCCGCCGGAACTGTCGTAAGGCTGTCCGAAGTTATTCGCCGGAGCGCCGCTTCGGAAATCGTATCCGCTGTCAAAGCTGCCGCCGGCGTTATATTCGGCAGGAGCCTCATTATTCAGATCGTGAAGACCATAGCCGGTATAGTTATCGTCATAATAGCGTTTCGGGTTATAGTCCTCCGGTGCAATTATTGTTCTTTCCAGCCCCTTGTTGATCTTGAGCTTCATGTATTTTGCAACTGTGCGGTTGCTGATCTCTGTGCGGCAGTATGGACAGACCACCTTATCACTGAGCATCACAGGCGCTCCGCAGTTCGGACATTTTATCTGTACAGGGTCGGGTCTTCTTGCCTTTGCCTGAGCGGCAAAAGCATCTACCATGAGCTGTTCGTTTTCCGTAAGTCCGTCAGAATTTCTTGGTGTAAACAAGCCTTCTATATTGCCCGGATCGTTGCCGAAGCCGTCACGATAGTTCCTGTCAAAATCAGGTCTGAAATCATACTTTCCCTTGCTGATTTTTTTCTGATCGCCGTTATTATCTTTGATATACTTCTTTATAGCCGCAAAAACAGCAATGCCGAGAGGGAGCATTACCAGCATAAAGACCGGCCAGAATGCTGACGAGTATGCCGAACCTTTGATATTTCTCATTTTTGCCACCGCCGCAGCAAAGGCATCCAGCGACAGTGTCTGCATTATAAGGAACACAAACAAAAGCACAACAGTAAATCTGCCGATCTTTTTTTTCATATCAATCACCGCTATTTCAGTCAACTATCCGATCTATCAGTCAGAATAATTATATCAGTGCGATCATTAAGAGTCAATCGGATTATTCCGACTTTTTTCGTCACATCAGCGGAGCAACAAGCTTTGCGATGCTGCCGCGTATTTTTGTTGTCTTTTTTTCGTTCCGGATCGTTTCAAGGGTCACCTCGCTGCATCTTTCAAGGGTCTTATTGTAATCCTCTTCTATATCCCTGATGCAGGAATTTCTGAAAATATACGTTGCACACTCAAAATGGTGATAGAGACTGCGGTAGTCAAGGTTTATCGTTCCGACAACAGCCTTTTCATCGTCACAGACAAAGACCTTTGCGTGGACGAATCCGGGGTCATATTCATATATCTTAACGCCGGACTGGATAAGGAACTTATAGTGTGATTTTGCAAGGGAATTCGCCGTCAGCTTGTCCGGTATACCGGGAAGGATGAGCCTGACATCAACGCCTCTTTCAGCGGCAAATTTCAGTGCCGATTCAAGCTCGTTGTCAAGGATAAGATAAGGAGTCATTATGTGGACATAATGCTTTGCACGGTTGAGGATGTCCATATAAACGCTCTCTCCTGCCTTATACTCATCAAGAGGACTGTCGCAATACGGCATTACAAAGCCGTCGGTGTCTGCCTTTTCGCCGCAGCCGAGATATTTTTCCCAGTTGTCTTCCTTTTCTGAAATTTTCCACATTTCAAGGAACATCAGCGTAAAGCTGTCTACGGCATCACCCTTTATCATTACGGCGGTATCCTTCCAGTGTCCGAAGCGTTCTTCATGGTTGATATATTCATCCGCAAGGTTCACTCCGCCGTTGAACGCCACCTTGCCGTCAATTACAAGTATCTTTCTGTGGTCACGGTAATTATACTCCGTTGAAACAAAGGGATAGAGCTTTGAAAAAGCCTTGCATTTTATCCCAAGCTTTGCAAGGTGCTTAGGATAGTCCGGAGTGAGTGTCGAGATCTCGCACATTCCGTCATACATAACACGGACCTCTACTCCCTGTTCTGCCTTTTCCTTCAATATTTTGAGGATATTTCCCCACATAAGCCCCTCGCCGATGATAAAATATTCAAGGAAGATAAACTTTTCAGCCTTTTTCAGCTCTTCGAGCATATCAATGAATTTGTATTCACCCAAGGGATAGTATTTTACCGAAGTATTTTTATATATCGGGAATGTACCGCTGAGGTTGAGATATTTATTAAGCGAATCCATACCCGATGACTGCACTGCCGGATCATTCAATACTTCTTCGTCCTGCTTTATCATGCCCTTGGCAGATTTTGTGACCTCATACAGCCTTTTGCTGAGCCTTCTGTGGCCGACATTATTCCGTGTGAGCAAAAGAAACGCACAAGCCGGCACAGGGAAAAGCATCATAAGGAAAAGCCATGTCAGCTTTGCCGTCGCATCCATATCGCAGTCAAACAGATACAGCATCATAATGACCCTGAATACCAACGATATCAGCGCCATCTGGCTGTCGTATTCCTCGAACCATTCAAAGAACATCATCAGAAGCACTGCCTGTACTAAAAGGAGTATTATCGTCAGACCGGCACGGCTGAATATCAGCCTGAAAAATCCTCTTTTCTTTTTCGGCAGCAGACACAGTGCATCCGAATCACTGACCGGCAGCTCTATCCCGGGGATCTTTTCGGGCTTTTTGATGTTTTTTTTTCTCTTCTTCAGATAACCGCTGATTATCAGAAGCGTGATGCCGAAGAACATCTCTCCAAGAGCAAGGAGCATCACAATGAGGAAATAGTATACAAGCACCGAGCTTATAAACTTTTGCAGGGTCTGTGCTGCGGAATCCGACTGCGAAAGGGTCAGCATTGCAGAAGAGATTGCGAACATCAGTATTCCGGATACCAGCGAAACTATGCCGAGCTTTTTGAGCCTTTCTCTGTAGAACACCATTATCAGTACAAAAAGGCACACAAGAAGCACATTGCATCCCATTTCTATATCCGAAAACAGCTTTATCAGCTTTGCAAAATATTCGGATACAAGATCGGTATACCTGTTAAGGTCAACATTTTCGATGGTTTTGTTTACAGACGATTTTACGATCCAGTTCACCAGTTCGGGAGAAATATTCCTGCCTTTTTCGGCAATATACTGATTTATCATCTTTGAATATTCTTCAGCTAAATAGTCTCCCGAAACCTCTATCTTTCTTCCGTCATAGAGTTCATCTATGCTCTCTTCGATCTCTTTCCTGAGCGGTTCCTCAAGGATTATATAGTCAAGCACCTTGTCGATCTCAAGATCTGCAGGCTTATCCTTTCTTGCGCTGTATGCTTTTTTGACTGCCTTTTTCGTTTCTGTAACGATCTCAGTATAAACGCCGTTTTCATTAAGAGTATATTTTATATAATTTCTGTCAAAAATGGTCTGCGAAAAAGCATTGAGTATAAACGAAAAACAGGTCGCTAAGATCATCAGCGTCATCAGTAATATCAACAGGATCCTTTTTAATACAAAAATCACCTTTTTCATTCAGAATACATCCACCTTTGTCTGATCTCCTTTAATGGAGAACATAGCATCTCTATACTATCATAAAATAAAACTGCTCTATTGTCAATATGTGAAAATGCTTTTGATCATAAATATGCCGTGCGCTGTTTCAGGGTATTGAATATTAGTCAAAATGCTGTATAATATTCTTATGCAGAAAAGGAGGTAAAAGTATGTTCAGGGACATCCAGCGAAAAAAACAGAAGCTTTCAGCGGAAGAGTGTACCGATATTCTTAAAAACGAAAAAAGAGGCGTTCTGTCTGTCATCGGCGATGACGGATATCCATACTGTTTCCCGATAAACCATTTCTATAACGACAGCGATGGGATGATCTATTTCCACAGCGGAAAAACCGGTCACAAGATCGACTCGGTAAAAAACTGTGACAAGGTCTCGTTCTGCGTTTATGACGGCGGCTTCAAAAACGAAAACGAATGGGCTCTCAACATCAAAAGCGTTATCGTTTTCGGAAGGATAAGCATTGTTGAAGATTTTGAAAAAGCCATTGATATCAGCCGCAGACTAAGCTATAAGTTCACAAACGACAGCGAATACATTGAACGTGAAATAAATACCTTCGGCAAGGCTGTACTTGTTTTGAAACTTCAGCCCGAACATATCACCGGAAAGCTTGTAAAAGAATCATAAGGAAGGAAAAACAATGAAACAGATCGAACTTTTTACTGACGGCGCATGCAGCGGCAACCCCGGTCCGGGAGGCTGGGGTACTATTTTAAGATACAACGGACACGAAAAAGAGCTTTCAGGCGGTGAACCAAACACGACCAACAACCGTATGGAGCTTATCGCAGTTATCGAAGGGCTTAAAGCCCTTAAAGAACCTTGCATTGTCCATCTCACAAGCGACTCACAGTACGTCTGCAATGCAATACAAAAGGGCTGGGCAAAAAACTGGAAGAAAAACAATTGGATAAAAAGCGACAAAACCAAAGCTAAGAATCCCGAACTATGGGACGAACTGCTCACGCTTATGGAAAAGCATAAGCTCACGGTGACATGGGTCCGTGGACACAACGGCCATCCCGAAAACGAACGCTGCGACCAGCTTGCTGTTGAACAGGCAAACAAATACAAATAACAAAATCAACCGCACTCCCGTCTTTACTTGGGAATGCGGTTTTTTGCGCCGTCACATATCTTTTTTCGGATCTCTCTTTTTGAAAAAAGCCTTTTCGTTGTTATACAGAAAAACAAGCACTGCCATAGAGCATATTATCACATAGCCGATGACACTGTAAATATCCGGTATCTCCTGAAGAAATACAAAGCCTAAAAGTGTCGCAAAGATTATTTGTGAATAATCATAAACTGATATCTCTCTTGCAGGTGCATTGCAGTATGCCGCCGTGATGGAGAACTGTCCGCCGGCAGCGGAAAGCCCCGCTCCGATAAGAAGCAGCACCTGTGAAAGCTCCATCGGATGGAAGTCGAATATCAGAAACGGCATCATCGACAGGCACGAAAACAGTGAAAAGTAGAAAACTATCAGCGAACCGTTCTCTCCTCTCTTGCCGAGTATGCGCACCATTGTATATGCAAAGCCAGCCATCATGCCGCCGAAAAGTCCCAGCGCAGACGGAAAAATATCAACACTGCTGAACGAGGGCTTTATAACAAATAGTGCCCCGACAAAAGCTCCGAAAACCGCCGCACCCTGAAACAGAGTCAGTTTTTCTTTGAGCAGCATCCATGAGAAGATTATCACAAAAAAAGGCGACATCTTGTTCAGTATTGAAGCGTCAGAAAGCGGTATGTGACCGAGCGCATAGAAGTTGCAGACTATCCCGACTGTTCCTGCCGATGCCCTCAGCAGCAGATAGACCATATTGCCCTTTTTGGGACGCAGGCTGCTTTTTTTGCTGATTATCACAAACAGCGCAAAGAACACCGCTACGAAATTACGGAAAAAGCTTTTCTGGAACGCAGGAAGGTCGCCGGACATCCTGACGCAGAGGTTCATAACTGCAAAGCAGAATGCCGAGATGATAATATATATCATCGCTTTATATTTTTTTGGGATCTTAGCCACCATTATTCCCCCATTATTCGAGGAAGTTTACATACGGATCTGTCGAGAGGTTGTCGAGTGAATAAAGCACAAGCACTGCGTCTGCATTTTCCTCATCAGCAATATCAGACACCGCTTTTTTGTAGTATCTCAGATCGACCATTATTATCTTATGATAGTTTTGTGATAAGAACGGCACGATGGTATGACCGTAGGAGTCCTTTACTACAATGAGCGTTCCGTCCTTCACATTGTTGTTCACTATCTTTTCGCAGCCGTGAACGCCGTCAAGATAGACCTCGTATTTATCATTACGGTCAAGCTTGTCACGGAAGAAATAATCATTATTTTCCTTTTCGACATTGCCGCCTGATACTATCTGTACGCTGACAGAGCCGTCGGGCTGTTTTTCGTTGTGCCAGAGTTCAAGACTGTCAGGCTCAACGAACCACAGGGCTGCCCTTGCATAGGATGTACCGTAGAAGCCGCTGACCTCTTCCTTGTCAAAATCGTCCTCAGAAACAGGATCAAAGCCCATTTTCTTTCCAAGAAGCTTATAGCACTCATAAGCTCCTTTAGAAGTCCAGTGGTGGTCGGTCCTGTAATATAGCTGCTCTTCGTCCGAAAGCGATCTGAATGTATCTCTCAGATCAACAAAACCGACTTTGTCACCGACAGTATCAATCACACCGCCGATAAGCTCAAAATCCTTGTACTCCGGATGATTATACGGCAGCTTGCCGGTATTTACACTGCCCGATGAAGGAACTACCGTCATATAGACAGGGATATCGGAGCTTTCGGCATATTCCTTGATATAGCCTGCATTTTCCATAAGCTTTGTGCCTCTTGTGGGCTTTGCAAAAAGATAGCCGTCAGAGCCAAGTGCAATGCAGTCGCTGTCGGTATATTTGCCGTCCTGACCCATAGATATCCCGTTATAGCCGTTCCTGCCGGAAATGAGCGCAAAATCGGCGTTCAGTCCGATAAAGAAATTTCTTGCAGGGGTATGATCGGACATATATGTATCAAGACTTTTCTGGAAATCTCCGCTGAACAGCGTCTCCGCATTGAACTCAGGGAATTTTGCAAGCTCACGCTTTTCCTGCTGTGAAAAATCCTCCTTCGGGAGAGCAATCCACAACACCATAAATGTGAATATAAACCCGCAGAACAAAAAGGAAGGCAGATATTTAAAAAGATTTTTCATTATCAACTGACCTCCTCAGAATTTAAAGTACAGGAACGGGTTGTATGCGCTGCTTGCAAGAGAAGCGGTACACAACAGCATTGCGAGTATGCAAAGTACGTTGTCTATCACTAAAACGAGCGGCTTTGACTTTATCTTGTGATAAATAAAATTGAACAGCGGAGTTGAAATGAGCGCCGCAGCAAACAGAAGCGGCAGATATGCAAGTATCACATTGACTATGTCTCCGCTCATCATAAAGCCCTCCGAACCGAAAAGCTTTGCTATGAACGCACCCATCTCTCCCATGTCCTCAAAATAGAACAGCACCCATCCGAACACAAACAGGAATATCGCATATATGTGTCCGAAAACGGCGGGTATCTTATTGAGTACTTTGAGCATAAACGTCTTTTCGATGATAAGTATTATACCGAAATATACGCCCCATAGAATAAAGTTCCAGCTTGCTCCGTGCCACAGTCCTGTCAGGAACCATACAACGCTCATGTTGATGATCTGACGGCCAAGTCCCTTTCTGTTTCCGCCGAGAGGGATATAAACATATTCCCTGAACCATGTGCCGAGAGAGATGTGCCATCTTCTCCAGAATTCCGTAATGCTTTTTGAGATATACGGATAGTTGAAGTTCTTCATAAACTCGAATCCGAACATCTCGCCAAGACCTATCGCCATGTCCGAATAACCGCTGAAATCAAAGTATATCTGGAAGGTGTAGGCAAGTATTCCGACCCATGATCCGAGTGCGCCTGCGGAATCGCTCTGGCGCACCATGCCCCAGAGAATGTCCATCTGATTTGCAAGAAGTACCTTCTTTGACAGACCGATGAGGAACATCTTTACGCCTCTCGTGAACTGTTCAAGGCTTTCTCTGCGGTTCACGAGCTGTTCGGCAACGTCAGAATAGCGGACTATAGGTCCTGCGATAAGCTGCGGGAAAAGCGATACGTATGTACCGAAGCTTATGATATTCTTCTGCACCTTTACGGCGTTGCGGTAAACGTCTATAGTATAGGACATTGTCTGGAATGTGTAGAATGAAATACCGATCGGAAGCGAGACCTGAAGCACAGGTATATCCACAAACGGAAGCACGAAATTGAGCGTTTCGCCGATGAATCCCACATACTTGAAGAAGCCCAAAAGACCAAGATTCAGGACTATAGCAATTATAAAAATAAGCTTCCTGATCCATTTTTTCTGGCGCTTTGCAGCTAAAAGGATACCCGCAATATAGTTTATCAGTACCGAAACAAGCATCAAAAGGACGAGCATCGGCTCGCCCCATGAATAGAATACCAGATCAACGACAAAAAGCGTCAGGTTCCTGAAACGTCTCGGTGTAAGATAATACAGAATGAGTGTTATCGGAAGGAATACAAACAAAAATATAAAGCTTGAAAATACCAAAAAGTTCCACCACCGAATAAGCAGATTTTTTACTTCTTAATTATGCTTCACCGTTGAAAATAGCTCTGATCTTGTCTGCATCAGCAGAAATGACAAGAGAAACCGTTCTGCCGTCTGTAATTACCTTTGCAGCCTCGATAACGGCTACCTGTTCGGGAGTGTAGTTCTTGATTACGTTGTATACCGATTCAAGGTGATCCTTGAACTTCTGCTCGATAAACGCAACATCTTCATCCGTTTTTGCGGTGATATAGAGAAGCTGATCCTGAATAACGCCGTCAGTGCAGTACATTCCGGCAAAGTCCTCCATCTGGCTCTCTTCGATACCGAAGGTGCGCTTTATTCTCTTTACGGAGTAGTCGTTTGTTTCTGCGGGCATTGTGATCTGCTCCTTGACCTTTGCAAGAGCAGTATTCAGTGCGGAGACCTTGGCATCAGAAGTCTGTTCGGTTTTTGACTCTTCTGTTTTTGATTCTTCAACAGCCGAAGAAACTGCCGGAGCTTCGCTTTTTGATGATTTGCTGTCTGATGAACTGTCATCTCCGCAGGCGCAGAGTGTGAGTACGAGCATTGCCGCTGTAAGTGCGATAAAGATTTTTTTCATTTTGACCACTTTCCTTCCGGCGGAACTTCCGCCAATATTTTTTAGTATGGAGTTTGGAGTGTGGAGTTATTACAGATCCTGACTCAAAAACTCTTTGATTGTTTCTTTTTATCCTACATTGTGCTTGAGATAGTTTATCCAGACTCTGCATCCCTCATCCGAAAAATGCAGACCCATTGCTGTGGGATCGCCGCAGTATTCATAAACCAGATTGCCGTAGCCGTCATCGACTGCCGAAGCTACATCAAGATAGACATAGCCCCTCTCCTGACAGATCGGCTGTATCCTGCGGTTGAACTCTGCGATAGTCGTATTGTTAAGGTCACTGAGCTGTGAACCGTAGAGCATCGGAGTTACCGACTGGACATAGATAACAGCGTCAGGACAGGCATCCTCAATACGCTTTGTGATGATCTTCATACCGTCTACTGCGCCGTCAACGCCGTAAAGACCGATATCGTTCATGCCGAGCATGATGAATATTTTCTTTGCTCCCGTTGCCGCCGCACCCTGATCCACAAGATATTTTGTGCCGTTGTAGGACGGATGGACATTGTCAGGACGGTACAGATCCCACTGAGCGTTGTTATAACCGAGACTTCCGGCACAAAGGAACTTTGCATCACCCAGATCGTCATTGTAGTCGCAGAAATATGACAGCTTCAGCGTAACACTGTCGCCGATAAACACAGCGTCATCGAACCACTCAGACGAAACTTCATCACCCGTAAGCACCGGAGCAGGCTTAGGCTCACGTGATACCTCCGGCTGTGATTCCTCCTCAGATATTTCCTCTGATTCTTCCTCAGATATTTCCTCTGATTCTTCCTCAGATTCCGGCTCTGATACCGGTTCGGACTCGGAGCTTTCTTCAAGGCTTTCCTCAGACGGCTCAGATTCAGGTTCTGAGCTTTCCTCTTCGGATGATTCATCCGCACTGCTCTCTTCGGAGCTTTCTTTGGAATCCTCCTTACCGGATTCTTCCTTTTTGGATTCCTCCTTTTTGGATTCTTCCTTTTTGGATTCCTCCTTTTTGGATTCCTCCTTTTTGGATTCCTCCTTCTTGGATTCCTCCTCCGGTTCATCGGCAGGACCGGAAACAACCGGTACAACTGATTTTTCGCTGTCGGAACTGCCGCTGTCACCGCAGGCACAAAGCGTCAGTATAAGAGCCGTGATAAAAACAAAAGCAAATACCTTTTTCATTTTTCCCATTCCTTATCAGACTTTAAGAACATTTGCCTTGAGATAGTCTGCCCAGACCTTGCAGCCTTCATCCGAGAAGTGAAGTCCCATTGCATCGGGGTCTCCGCAGTATTCATAAACAAGGTTTCCGCTGCCGTCATCCATTGCAGAGGCAACGTCAAGATATTTATATCCTCTCTCCTGACAGATCGGCTTTACCTTTTCGTTGAATTCGGCGATAGTTGTATTGTTAAGGTCGGTAAGCTGTGAACCCTCAAGCATCGGTGTGACAGACTGAATATAGATAACAGCATCCGGACAAGCCTTTTCTATTCTTTCGGTTATGATCTTCATTCCGTCAACAGCACCGTCAACACCATAAAGACCGATATCGTTCATGCCCAGCATGATAAATATTTTCTTTGCACCGATAGCAGCCGCACCGTCATCAACAAGATACTTTGTACCGTTATATACGGGATGCACATTATCGGGCTTGTCATAATCCCACTGTGCGTTATTATATCCAAGGCTGCCTGCACAAAGGAACTGTGCGTTTCCGAGATCATCATGGTCATCGCAGTAATATGACAGTTTCAGTGTAACGCTGTCGCCGATGAACACAGCGTCATCAAACCAGCTCGGGTCAACAGGTTCTGAAACATCTGCCGACACCTCAGCAGATACCTCAGAGGATTCTTCGGCTTTGCTCTCTTCAGCTTTGCTTTCTTCAGCTGTGCTTACATCAGCCGTACTTTCTTCCTTTGAAATGACAGCAGCTGATGATGAGCTTTCCTTTTTATCCTCGTTTTTTTCACCGCATCCGCCTGCCAGTGAAGCTGCAAGCAGAACGGCAGACAACAGCAACAATTTTACTTTCAATTTCTTCTACCTCCAATTTTAAGATAAGTGCATCCAAAGAATTTGACAACTTCTGACATACCCATATATTTTAACCCCAACAGGCTTTGATTGTCAACACAATACTGTATATCATTCAAAAAAATAATGGAAAAAAATCCGGATATTTTTGTTGATTCAGTCATCATGTCCCCAGAACGCAGAAAAAAGCGGTACAGAATACTGCACCGCTCTATTATTCAGAACAAATCGCTGTGTGTGCCGGTACGTATAAGCTCCAGTACCAACCTGTCTGAATAGACTTTATAAATCAAAAGCCAATCAGGTCTGATATGACATTCCCTCATATTTTTATAGCTTCTTGAATTTTCCAATGCGTGATCTCTGTTTTTTTCGGGAAGCATCTGTTCATTTGCCAGCATGGTAATAATACTTGTCAATTCTTGTATATCGCACCCTCGTTTTACAGCAAGCTTATAGTCTTTTTTGAATTGTCCCGTGAATTCTATTTTAAGCATTGAGTGCCTCCATCAGATCATCTACATTATCAAAAGGACCATATACATCGCTGCCGTTTTCTGCTGATTCCATTGCAGAAAGTGTAACATTATTCGGGATCTCTGCAGTAATCGTAAAAGGTATAGATTGACTTCTAATTGATTGACAAAGAAAAATGTTTACAGCAGTTGAAAGATCCATTCCAAGCTTAGCAAACAATTCCTGCGCCTGCTTTTTTACATCTGCATCTATACTGATATTTGTGCTTACCTTTGCCATAGTATCAACTCCTTAATTTCATTATGAATATTATATATCATTGCCAAAGGTTTGTCAATATAATATGCGCATATTATAACTATAATATGCGCATACTGTTCCTTATGTTTACGGGACGCAGGATTCTTATTTTTCAAATGATCTTATCCAATCAAGAATACTATCATATCCTGCTTCTCCGGAAGCAACTGCAAGTCCGAGATGTACAACAGCATCATCAGATGGTGAAACCGGCATCTCCGCCTGTTTCCTTTGCTATAAGCTGATGCAGCAGAAGTACTTTTTCCTGACTGAATTTTATCATTTTGCCAGCTCCTCAAATGCTTTGAGATGATGTTGAACTTTTCTTCGTCATATTCTTCCTCAGACAGGTTAAGCATATACTCGATCACTTCTCCAATACGTTCTAATAATACTCTTTGCGTAATCTCTTTCGCTCATTTTTCCCACTTCTATTTTTTTCAAATGATCAAATTGCAATCTCCAAAGCTGAAAAATCTGTATTTCTGTTCAACGGCTGTTTTGTAGGCATTCATAATATTTTCCTTGCCGGCAAAAGCAGATACCAGCATGATAAGCGTACTCTCCGGCAGATGGAAATTTGTGATAAGTCCGTCAAGCACTTCAAATTTGAATCCCGGATATATAAAAATATCCGTCCAGCCCTCGCTCGCCTTTATGCAGCCCTCTTTTTTTGCAACAGTTTCAAGTGTACGGCAGCTCGTTGTACCAACGGCGATCACTCTGCCGCCGTTTTTCTTTGTCTCGTTGATAAGCTTTGCGGTCTGTTCGTTAAGCTCATAGTGTTCGGAGTGCATCTTGTGTTTTGTCACGTCATCGACCTTAACGGGGCGGAATGTTCCAAGTCCGACATGAAGCGTCACAAAGCCAAGCTTCACACCCTTTTCTTCGGCCTTTTTAAGCAGCTCCTTTGTAAAGTGCAGTCCGGCTGTAGGTGCGGCTGCCGAACCAAGTTCACGGCTGTATACAGTCTGATAGCGCTCCTTGTCCTGGAGCTTTTCGTGGATATACGGCGGCAGCGGCATTTGTCCGAGTTTGTCAAGGTTCTCATAAAAGCTGCCTTCACATTCAAAATCAACAATACGGTTCCCGTCCTCTGTAACGTCCTTTACCGTACAGCTCATTATTCCGTCACCGAAAATAAATTTTGTTCCGATCTTCGCTTTCTTTCCGGGCTTTGTGAGGCACTCCCATGTCTTTCCGGAAAGATTCTTCAAAAGCAGGAATTCCACATTTGCTCCCGTACCGTTTTTTATGCCGAATATCCTCGCCGGAAGCACCCTTGAATCGTTCATAATAAGGCAGTCGCCTTCGTTAAGATAATCAAGAATATCATAAAAGTGTCTGTGCTGCAGTTCGCCGGTTTTTCTGTCCATAACAAGAAGTCTCGAATGGTCTCTCGGTTCAACGGGAGTCTGGGCTATAAGCTCTTCCGGCAGATCATAATAAAAATCGCTTGTTTTCATATATTATTTCTCCTTTTCTCTTACCATCATTTTTACATTATACACCAC
>DBWG01000094.1:14577-15107 GCA_002308635.1 Ruminococcaceae bacterium UBA1244
CCTGCTGCTACAAGAGCCTTGCCTGCATCGTTTGTCTCATACTTCTTGAAGTTCTTGATAAATCTTGCTGCAAGATCCTTTGCCTTCTCTTCCCATACAGAAGCATCAGCGTATGTGTCTCTGGGATCGAGGATGCCTGAATCTACACCGGGAAGCTCTGTGGGAACTTCAAAATCGAAATAGGGGATCTTCTTTGTGGGAGCGTTCTTGATATCTCCGTTGAGGATAGCGTCGATGATGCCTCTTGTATCCTTGATGGTGATACGCTTGCCTGTGCCGTTCCAGCCGGTATTTACGAGGTAAGCCTTAGCGCCGCTCTTCTCCATCTTCTTAACGAGTTCTTCAGCATACTTTGTGGGATGAAGCTCAAGGAAAGCCTGTCCGAAGCAAGCTGAGAATGTGGGAGTAGGCTCTGTGATGCCTCTCTCTGTACCTGCAAGCTTAGCTGTAAAGCCTGAGAGGAAGTAATACTGTGTCTGCTCGGGTGTGAGAACGGATACCGGCGGAAGTACGCCGAATGCATCTGCTGA
>DBWG01000014.1:0-12060 GCA_002308635.1 Ruminococcaceae bacterium UBA1244
GCTCTGGAAATGCCGTGACGGATAGCGCCAGCCTGACCTGTAACACCGCCGCCTGCAACTCTGCATACAACGTCAAACATAGCTTCTGTGCCTGTAAGAGCAAGAGGCTGACGAACGATGAGCTTCAGAGTTTCAAGACCGAAATAGTCGTCCATTTCTCTGTCGTTGATGGTTACCTTTCCGGTACCCTTATAGAGTCTTACTCTTGCAACAGAGCTTTTTCTTCTGCCTGTGCCGTAAAAATAGGGTGTCTTATCGTACATAATAAAATGCCTCCTCTCTTATTATTCAAGAACGATGGGTTTCTGAGCCTCATGCTTATGCTCGCTGCCCTTGTAGATGTGAAGTCTTGTGAGAGCCTTGCGGCCGATGGTGTTGTCCGGCACCATACCCTTGACAGCAAGTTCAAGAGCCATCTCAGGCTTTGTTTCCATAAGCTCATCATATCTTACTGACTTCATGTGGCCGATATAGCCTGTGTGATGATAGTAGAACTTCTGTTCTGCTTTTTTGCCTGTAAGAACAGCCTTTTCGATGTTTGTAACGATAACGAAATCGCCGCAGTCAACGTGAGGTGTAAAAGTGGGCTTATTTTTACCGCGAAGAAGATCAGCGACCTGAACTGCAAGACGGCCGAGAGACTTGCCTGTTGCATCTACTACATACCATTTGCGCTCAACTTCGCCTGCTTTAGCCATAAAAGTTGACATAGTAAAATCCTCCCTGATTTCCGATTTTGATTATCCAAAAAACGCCGTAAATAAGCGCTTTAAGTCACAAGACACATAATAGCACAGTTTCCTGTGCAAGTCAAGCATTTTTTTGATTTTTTTAATTTAGCTTTTTGTAATCTTTGAAATTCTCTTATATTCGCTCAAATACTCGTATATGCTGACTTTCGATTTTTGATTTGATGTTACAAATTATGCTGCGGGACCGGCGGAGCGAAATTGATTTTTGCGGCAGAGGGTCTTTTTGGTTGAATAATCGGAAAAAATATGATATAATTCAGACGAAATAGAATTCGGGAGCAGGTGTGTTATGGATTCAAAGATTTTATCGGCTCTGAGAGCTTCGGATGAATATGTTTCCGGAGAAGAACTGAGCGAAGTGTTGGGAGTTTCACGGACGGCTGTGTGGAAACATATCAACGCACTAAGAGACGAAGGATATGAAATAGATTCTGTGAAAAATCGGGGATACAAGCTCGTTTCAGAACCGGATCTGCTTGACGGCAAGCTGATACTTGATGCTCCGGAGAACAATCTTGTCATAAAGCGCATAAAAATAATGAAAGAAACTGACTCCACAAACGAAGAGGCAAAGCGTATTGTCCGTTCAGGGGATGAGGGAGGGATAGTTATTGCTGCCGAAAGGCAGACAGCCGGAAAAGGACGTTTTTGCAGAAAATGGGAGTCGCCGCCGGAAGATGGATTGTTTTTTTCACTGTTGTTAAAACCTGAGCTTCCGCCGACAGATGTTGCCTCCATAACGCTTGCAACGGGGTATGCGGTGTGTCTTGCGATAAGGGAGATAACCGGCATAGACGCACGCATAAAATGGCCGAATGATGTTATTGTCGGCAGCAAAAAGCTTTGCGGCATACTCACCGAAATGGCTGCACAGAGCGACAGGATAGATTATCTGATAATCGGCATCGGAATAAACGTAAACAACGAAAGCTTTCCTGAAGCAATCGCCGACCGTGCAACCTCGCTGTTTCTTGAAACAGGAGTCAAAACCGACAGAAACTCTTTTCTTTCAAGGGTACTGTACTATCTTGACAGGGCAATAGGGAGCTTTTTGGTCAGTCTTTCTATTGAAGACCTCAACCAGTTCAAGGAGATCTGTGCAACAATGGGAAGGCTTGTGACGGTTCAGAGAGGGAAAAACATGATTACCGGAACTGCATACGATATTTCTTCCGAAGGAGAGCTTATTATCCGCACCGAAGAAGGAAAGGATGTCGTAATAAATTCAGGTGAGGTTACAGTACAGGGTATATATTAAAAAGAGTGACAGTCTGCTGCGGCTGTCACTCTTTTTGACGTTACATATATTCAGCTGTTTTGTCTGAGTTTTTTGGGTGCGGTCAGGAATCTTTTTTTGAAACCTGCTCTGTCAAGAGACAGTCCCATAAATACAAACAGGGCTGCACTTGCTGCACTCTGTATGCAGTTTGTCGGGATGTCTATCAAAGCTGCGCCCCAATCGCCGTAAAGTATCACTGCGGAGAGATAATAACCTCCGACACACAGAACTAAAGCAGGGAGCAATGCAAAAATATTTCTTTTGGTGATTATTGTCGGTTTGTTTCGGGTGAAGGATACGGCGGTAAGAGATTTTATTATCACTGTAGGCAGTATCCACATGGGATATCCCGAAAGGTAGTCCGAAAGTCCTGCACCGACTGCGCCTGTAAGCATTGCATAGGGAAGAGGCAGTATCGCTGCGGCAAGATAGATTATGCCGTCACCGACATGGATATAGCCTTGATGAGTCGGTATTTTTACAAATGCTGTGAGTACATATACCATTGCACTGAATATTGCTGCAAGCACAAGGTATTTAAGATGTTCCTGTTCCTTTTTTCTTTCCATTGTTATTCACTCCCAATGATATTAATTTAACACACTAACAAAATAGGTTTATGGGATGTATTATAATATATTTTATCTTCAATGTCAATACATACAGGAAGAAAATATATTGCATCTTTTGCATTTAAACAGGCATATCCCTCCATAGAGAAGGATATGCCTGCTGCTGTGTAAGCTGTTTTTAAAAGATCATGCCTTTACGACAGCTTCGATCTTCTTTTCAAGACCTGCTGCATCAAGACCGAACTCTGCAAGAAGTCCGAGAGCGGGACCGCTGTGGCCGTATGTATCTTCGACACCGATCCTCTTTACGGGAACAGGACAGAACTCGCTTGTTACGGAGCATACAGCCTCGCCGAGACCGCCGATTATGTTGTGTTCCTCAACGGTGATGATCTTTCCGGTCTCCTTTGCGGCCTTTATGATGATATCCTTGTCGATAGGCTTAATGGTGTGCATATTGATAAGGCGTGCGTTGATACCCTTAGCTTCAAGAGCCTTGACAGCTTTGAGAGCTTCATTTACAACAAGACCTGTTGCAATAACTGTAACATCCGTACCGTCTTTAAGTGTAATGCCCTTGCCGAGTTCAAACTTGTAGTTGTCGGGATCGTTGAAGGAATCAATAGCAAGACGGCCAAGTCTGATATAAACAGGACCCTTGTATGCGTATGCAGCCTTTACTGCTTCTGTCATTTCATAGTGGTCGGCAGGATTGAGCACTACCATGCCGGGGATAGTTCTCATAAGAGCAANNCAGCACTGGTGAGTAGCGCCGTCTTCACCGACAGTGATGCCGGCGTGTGAGCCTGCGATCTTTACGTTAAGGTGAGGATAGCCGACGGAATTTCTGATCTGCTCATAAGCTCTGCCTGTAGCAAACATTGCAAATGAAGCGGCAAACGGGACCTTTCCGCATGAAGCGAGGCCTGCTGCAACGCCGATCATATTTCCTTCGGAAATACCGCAGTCAAAGAATCTGTCGGGATATGCCTTTTTGAAAATGTCTGTTTTTGTTGCAGCCGCAAGGTCTGCATCAAGAACAACGATCTCGGGATGCTCCTTTGCAAGCTCACAAAGTGCAAGTCCGAAGCTTTCTCTTGTAGCGATCTTTTTTGTTTCTGCCATGATTACGCCTCCAATGCTCTGAGCTGTGCATCAAGCTCGTCAATTGCAATTTTATATTCATCGGCATTCGGAGCCTTTCCGTGCCAGCCGACCTGATTTTCCATATAAGAAACGCCCTTGCCCTTTACGGTCTTTGCGATGATAGCTGTGGGTTTTCCTTTGGTAGCCTTTGCCTTGTTGAGCGCAGCTTCTATCTCGTCAAAGTTATGGCCGTCGATATTGATGACCTCAAAGCCGAAGCTCTCGAATTTCTTATCGACCTCTCCGAGACCGGCAACATCGTTGACGTGACCGTCGATCTGGAGTCCGTTGAAGTCTACGATAACGCAGAGGTTGTCAAGCTTTTGGTGAGCGGCGAACATTGCAGCCTCCCATACCTGACCTTCTTCACATTCACCGTCGCCCAGCATAGCATAGACCCTGTAGTCCTTATTGTCATACTTTGCTGCAAGAGCCATACCGCAGGCTGCCGAAACGCCCTGTCCGAGAGAGCCTGAACTCATATCAACGCCGGGAGTTCCTTTCATATCCGGATGTCCCTGAAGCATAGCGCCGATGTGACGCAGAACCTGTATCTCCTCCGGCGGGAAATATCCCTTGAGAGCCAGTGCGCCGTAAAGTGCAGGACAGCAGTGTCCCTTTGAGAGAACAAAGCGGTCTCTGTCGGGATCAGCGGGATTTTTGGGATCGACCTTCATCTCTTTGAAGTAGAGATAGGTGATGATATCCGCAGCGGAAAGCGAGCCGCCGGGATGTCCCGATTTTGCATTGAACACGCCCTCGATAATGTACCTTCTTACCTTACAGGCGTTTTTTTCCATTTCCAAAAGTTCCTGATTTTCCATTCTGACAATTTCCTCCGTTTCTGAAGTTTTCTGAAGCTCTATCTTACAAGGTGCCGCATTGTGAGCCGTTGTCGGTTATGGAGCAGTTTTGCCTTGTTCACCCTGCGCCGCCTGAGTTTTTGTTTCAGCGTGATCTTCTTTTTCTTTTTTTCTTTGATACCACAGTCGTTATTATCACGGCAGCGATAATAACAACACCGACTGATACGGCAGCTATTGCCGAAACAAGAAATATCCAGTCGTCGTTCCCGCCGCCCTGATCTTTTTTCATATCCTCAAAAGGTGCGGCATTGCCGTCTTTTTTAAGGACCTTTGATGTCTGAACCACATTTGATCTTTCCAGATCGGCCCTTACATTTTCCCAGTCGCCGGATGTGCGGTTGTCTTCGTCCACCTCTTCGTATGAGCCGAGTGCATTGGTATCCTTGTGTTCCTCAAAGGAGCTTTCCTCCTCAGGATACGAAGCTGTATGACCTGACGAATCCTCGCTGTTCTCAGGAACAGACGATGAATGGTCCGTTACATAAAACACTCCGCTGTGACTGTTCTGCGGTACTTCCGGATCGTCCTCTGAATATTCATGTGTCTCGCTGACAGGTTCGGAGCGTTCCTCACGGCTTTCCGGACGGCTGACATATACCGGTCGGGAGCTTTGTACAGGGACGGAACTCTGCACCGGAACCGAACTCTGTACCGGAATCGAACTCTGTACCGGAACCGAACTCTGCACCGGAACCGAATGTTCCGATATTTCAGGCACACTGCTTGTCTGTATGACCGGACTTTTGGAGGTTTCCGGATCTTTGACGGTGCTTGTTTCCGGAGTGCTGACTTCGATGCGGCTGCTTTCGTGATATACGCTGCTTTCAGTTGGCTCAGCGCCCACCGCAAACTGAGGAAGAACGATAGTCAATGCGAGAGCTGCCGATGCAGCAAGATATTTCAGTCTTTTTTTGTTATCCATAATATAACGCCGGATCCTTTCGGTCATTTCACGTTTATTATCATCATTCCTTGTCTAATCATAACACATACCGATAGGATTTTACAACAGATTTTTTATATTTCTGCAATTTTAAGATATAATTTGATAAATTTCCGGGTATTAATGTTAATATTAACTATAGCGCTGTCCTGATGTGAACAACGATCATATAAGCTCGCCGAGAATTTCTTCAAAGCACACGCCGTCCTCTGCCGGTATACCGAGTTCATCGGACAGTGTGATAGCCTTTCCGACAAATCCGGCAGCTTTTTTTACGGAAACCTCAAGGTCTGTTCCATGAACGGCATCGGCAGCAATAATCGACGCAAACACGTCTCCTGTACCTGCGTGAGGCGATCCCGAAACAGGCTGACGGAGCAATGAATAGGAGCCGTTTTTGCGGCGGATGAAGTCGCATATATCATTGCCGTCAGAGATACCGGTGATAACGATATTTTCCGCACCCATCTCACGAAGCCTTTCCGAAACGGCGAGCAGCTCGTTCAGGCTGAAACCCGTGCTGCGGTAGGGAATACCCGAAAGTATGCAGGCCTCTGTCAGGTTAGGGGTTATTATTGTTGAAAGCGGAAGGAGTTTTTTCAGCTCGCTGCAAAGGGCATCGTCTATTGTCGCATACTGTTTGCCGTTATCGCCCATTACCGGATCTACGATAACTGCGGTATTTTCGCCTCTGAAACGCTCAATAAAATCTTCAACTATCTTTACCTGATGCACCGAACCCAAAAAGCCGGTGTATATTCCATCAAAGTCAAGCCCTAACTTTTCCCATTTTTTATAATACGGTCTCATCCTGTCGGTATAGTCGTCAAAGAAAAAATCCTCATAGCCCGTATGGTTTGAAAGGATAGCTGTCGGAACAGCACAGCACTGTATTTTCATTGCCGAGATTATGGGCACAGAGACCATCAGAGAGCATCTTCCAAAGCCCGAAAAATCATTTATCACAGCAAGCCTTTTTTGTTTTCTCACAGCAAGCCCTCCTTTCATACATGAATTATAATATTACAATTTTGCTCTTATGTCAAACGCAAAAACCATCCCTGCGGAAAAATATCCGCAGGGATGGTTTTACAGGGGGAGAGAAGATATATCAATAAATGCAGACGTATTTACTGAATAGGTACGTTAGGTGTTTTCGGTTTTCTGAAAGGCTTGGTGAGGATATCCAGGAACGTGAGCACTGCGATGCCGGTGACTGCATAGAATATGATCCACATATAATCCTTGTATACGGTTTCCTGCTCTTCAAGAATAAGCCCGTTGACGTTTGAAAGGTTTGATTTCGTTTCGCTGCCCTGAAGATGGACGACCTTGAAGAGTTTCTTTTCGCTGCTGCTGCCTGTGACGGCGTCGACGATCTTGCTGCCCTGTGTTAGGAAGGGATGCTCGAACATATAATCGAATTTTTCGCTGCCTTTCTTTCCGGTCTTTATAGTCATATATGTGCCGGAAACTTTTGTTGTATAGTATGTGTTTGAATCCGATGTTTTCTTGCCGCCGATATTGGAAACACTCAGCGAAACATAATCGCCCTCTGATACAGAAGCTATATTTGTTGTTGAAAGGTCTATCGGGTTCCTCTGTTTTGTTGCGTCTATCGACATGAAAAGTCCTACGCCGAATATAATTGTTGAAAGTGCAAGTCCGCCTAAAGTTTTAAGTATTCCCATGATAATTACTCCTTTGTTTTTTGATTTTTAATTGTTATTGGTATACATCAGTTTCCGAAGAAGCTGTCTTTGAAAGAATTTATGCTGTCTGCTGTGGTGCTGATGTTGTCGGCGGCATGACTGATAGTTTCTGCTGCTGAGCTGTAGTCAACGTCAGCATTGAAGCAGTGGCGGATGATGTTGGGCACTGCTATGAAAAAAATGATCGCAATAATTGCAAGTAATACGATGAGTCTGAATATCTTTCTGAGCATAAATCTGAGCAATGCTCTGAATAATCTTCCGATAAGAGTTCCTCTTCTTCTTGGAAATGCGTTTACCATAACAAATTCCCCCGTTATATTTTTTGTGTTGTTCTTTGTTCTGAAAAGAGAATACCATAATATTTCCTGAAACGGGAAAATTTGTCGTGAACTGCACGGAATATGTCGTGAACTGCAAAAAAACTGCCGCATCACTGAAGATACGGCAGTTTTTAAGCTGATCGTTTTATTTTTTCATTATTATGGTTGTTGTAAATCGAGTATCTGTACAGCTCATCTGCATGACGGCGCCGTATTTTTCAAGTGCCCGGCGCATATTCCTCAGACCGAACCCGTGACTGCCCTTGTCGT
Organism: Ruminococcaceae bacterium UBA1244; assembly: GCA_002308635.1. Lineage (GTDB taxonomy): Bacteria > Bacillota > Clostridia > Oscillospirales > Acutalibacteraceae > UBA1213. The sequence continues at coordinate 7,864 of DBWG01000014.1, forward strand.
CCTTTGAGGTATACTGCACATTGTTGTTGAGCGGAGTGCAGTCGATCTTTTCAGCAATGCTGTTGGATATGATTATCATGCGCTGATAGTCGGTCTTTCTGAATGAGATGTCTATTTGTCTTGAAGTGATATCAGGGACTTTTTTGCAGGCTTCAACGGCATTGTCAACGGCATTTGCAAAGACGGCGCAGGTATCTATCGGCTTCCATCCGAGACCGCCGTCTATGACCCCGTTTATCCTGATGCGGATATGCTGCTTTCCCATCTCACGGAGCTTTGAGGAGATGAGCGAGTCGAGCATATCGTCTCCTGTTACGATACGGGGCGAAAGAGCGGCTATCCTTCCTCGGAGAGTGTCGATATATTCCTCTGCTTCGGCATAGCGTTTTTTCTTCATGAGAACTGCTACTGCCGTGAGGTTGTTGTTGATATCGTGGCGGAAGGCACGGGTCTCCTTCTGGGCTTCACGATAGAGACTTGATGCTGCAAGCTCAGCTTCAAGAAAATGTTCGTTTTTGATGCGCTGGTCATTGAAGTATGCGCTTTCACGGTTCTTGACGACAAACACAGGGAAAATAACTATGAGTGCAGTATAGAACAGCTTTACCGTCCAGAACAGTCTCCGGTATGTATTGTTTCTGATGAGAGCATCCTTGTCGACGCCGAATATGAAGAAAATATACATAAGTGCCGCAAAGATCAGGTATACCGATACGAGCAGTTCCTCTCTTTTGCGGAACTTTATCGTATAATTTCTGCGGACGAACTGCAGATAAAGTATCAGCGAAATAAGGCTGAACAATAATATAGCGGTGATGCTGAAAAAGATATGGTCGTCCCTTACATAGGAATCCGAAAAGAGCATGGTCAGCGACAGCTCGTTGATACCGATCAGCACGGCGGCTGTTGGTATCACAAAGGCATATCCCATAAGGACCGTCCTGAGGCTGTACTGTTTGTTGTATATCACAACTGCCGGAAAAACTATCAGCAGCATTATGAGCGTGACCACGATCTTCAGCGGCAGGCTGCTTCTCAAAAGCATATTTGAGGCTATTCCGAAAACTGCCGAAAGATTTATCGTTATTATGTTGTTGATAAAATGAGGCTTTACGGCATCATAAAAAAAGCAGTGTACCAGATAGAGCGAAGCGACGAACGCAAGTCCGTAGCTTATATTCCCGAAAAAGACCGACAAAAAATCATAAGCTGAAACGTTCAATGTCAGAAAGCCTCCTTATTTACCAAAGCTATCAGGGCATTGCGGAATTCATTTTCCTTTGTCCGGCCTACAGGGAGGACAAAGCCGTTTGCCATTGTTACATCTCTTCCGGATATCCCGACGACCTTTGAAAGCGCCACGAGATAGCTTCGGTGTATGCGGAAAAAGCCCTCGCCTCTGAGACGTTCCTCATAGTCGTTAAGTTTTCCGCGCTGTTCAAGACTGCCTGAAAGCGTGTTTACGACTATCTTCTGATCCTGTGATTCGATAAAAATGATATCCGACAGCATGACCCTGTATTCTCCTTCGGGATTTTTGATCCAAAGGTACTTGCGGGAATTCATGCGCTCGATAACGTAATTTATGACCTCGCTGATGCTTTGCTCGGTTGCGGGTTTTGTAAGGTATCTCAGTGCATTGACTTCATATCCCTTTATCGCATATTCCACATGACCAGTGAGAAAAACGATACAAACATTTTCGTTCATGGCACGTATCCTTTTTGCAAGGGTTATCCCGTCTATCTCCGGCATTTCTATATCAAGAAAAACAATATCATACTGTCTCGTCATAAAGTTTTTCAGCAGCTGATTGCCGTCGGAAAAAACATCCGTGACAAGATCGAGACTGCGGTACAATTTGTTGACTATAGCTGTAAAGTCAGCGATAAATCTTTTTTCATCATCACAAACAGCTATCCGCATGATCCGGCCTCCCCGATTATAATTTACAATAGTATACACGATCTTAAGGTTTTTGTAAATATTTCCAAAGAAATATAATACGTGGAGCCGGCAGGCATGGAAGCTGTGTTTTTGCCGTATTATATTATGTAGTCGTTGCCGTTTTCCTCTGTGAGCATCAGATCGGCAACAGTATATTTGTCAATATACTGACAGATCACATCGTTTAGTCCCCGCCAGAATCCGAGTGTCCTGCATACGGATACCTTCGGGCAGGGCTTGCTTTGCTTTCCAAGACAGGCAACAGGTTCGAGTCCGCCTTCCATAAATCTGAGTATATCACCGACAACGATCTTGTCAGGTTCCTTTGAGAGCTTGTAGCCGCCGCCTTTTCCTCGCAGACCGACTACGATATCATGCCTGACAAGTTCCTTTACGATGCTTTCAAGATATTTTTCGGATATTTCCTGACGCTCGGCAATATCCATAAGCTTGATATATCCTGTTCCGCTGTGTTCCGCCATGTCGATCAGGACACGCAGCGCATAGCGGCCTTTTGTTGAGATCAGCATATTATCACCTCCGCATTTCCTATTATAACGGTATGTTTATATGATTTCAAGATTTTTTTTCGGATTTCTATTGACAAATCAAAAATAAGAGTGTAATATATAGCTAATCCACTAACATACTAATTTTATAGGTTTATATTTTGGAGGTAATAGTTATGAGTAAGATTTATCAGACAGCAGATCAGCTTATCGGAAAGACACCCCTGCTTGAACTCACCCACATAGAAAAAGAACTGGGTCTTGAGGCAAAGGTGGTTGCAAAATTAGAGTATTTCAATCCCGCAGGCAGCATAAAGGACCGTATCGCAAAGGCGATGATCGAGGATGCCGAAAGCAAAGGACTTCTCAAGCCCGACAGCGTACTTATCGAGCCTACTTCCGGCAACACAGGAATAGGTCTTGCATCTGTTGCGGCAGCAAAGGGCTATCGTCTTATTATCACGATGCCTGAGACCATGAGCGTTGAGCGCCGCCAGCTTATGAAGGCTTATGGTGCGGAGCTTGTTCTGACTGACGGATCAAAGGGAATGAAGGGTGCTATCGCAAAGGCTGAGGAGCTTGCAAAGGAGATACCTAACAGCTTTATTCCGGGACAGTTTGTCAATCCGGCAAACCCCGCTGTCCACAGAGCAACAACAGGACCTGAGATCTGGGAAGACACTGACGGCGAAGTCGATATTTTTGTTGCAGGCGTTGGAACAGGCGGTACTGTTACCGGTACGGGCGAATATCTTAAATCACAGAATCCCGGCGTAAAGGTCGTTGCAGTCGAGCCGGAAAGCTCTCCTGTTCTTTCAAAGGGCACAGCAGGCCCGCATAAGATACAGGGAATTGGCGCAGGCTTTGTTCCGGATGTTCTCAACACCGATATTTATGATGAAGTTATTGCGGTATCAAACGAAGATGCTTTTGCAACAGGCAGACTGATCGGCAGAAGCGAAGGCGTACTTGTCGGAATTTCCTCCGGTGCGGCGGTATGGGCGGCAATAGAGCTTGCAAAGCGTCCCGAAAACAAGGGCAAGACTATTGTAGCCGTTTTGCCCGACACAGGCGACCGTTATCTTTCAACACCTCTGTTTACAGACTGATCCCCTGTGTGTCCCTCTTTTCCGAAAAAACGGGAAAGAGGGACACTTTGTTTTTCATAAAGGAAATGACTTGATTTATCAGAATTATTATGATAATATCTTATCAGAAAAAGGACAGGGAGTGTTATGGTATGACTATAAGAGAATGTGCCGAAAGAGCATCAGCACTCAAAATGAGCGGATATAACTGCTGTCAGGCAGTTGCTGCTGCAATTGCCGAAATGGAAGGCATCCCGCAGGAGGAAATGGTTAAGATAGCTTCCGGTTTTGGTATGGGTATGGGAAATATGCAGGCAACCTGCGGGGCGCTTGTCGGAGCTGTAATGATGGCAGGAATCAGAACCGGAGGAAGAAGTACTGTCAGATTTGCGAGACAGATATCAGAGGGCTTTAAAGCCGTATGCGGAGCTGTGACCTGCGGTGATCTTAAAGGAGTTACCGGCGGGAAGATGCTGTGTTCGTGCGACCAGTGTGTCAGGAACGCTGTGCTTTGTTATGGTGAGGTATTTGGGCTGTGAACAAAAAAATGTTTGATTTTTTATGTTTAGATATTGACAAGCCGCTGAATACGTGTTATAATTCCCTTGTTGCGGACCAATAGCTCAGTTGGTTAGAGCAACCGGCTCATAACC
>DBWG01000014.1:12100-12570 GCA_002308635.1 Ruminococcaceae bacterium UBA1244
TTTCGCTTATGTATTATTCATTACTATACTATATTAAAAAATATGTCTTTTTCAGTACCGAAACATAAACAAAAAATCCCCGCTCTCATTTTACCGGATGAGGGCGGGGTATTTTGGTGTGTTCAACTTTCGTCACAGATTATAAGTTCCTTTGCGTATGGCAGTGAACTGATAAAATCGCAGAAAACGTGCCACTCGTCAAGCTTGTGGTTTTTTCTTGCGTGGTATATGTTTATAAGGTTTTCGTATGTCAGAGTGCAGGTGCGCATCTGGTCGTAGCTGGACGGGAGAAGCTGTATTATGTCGTACCAGTACTGTTTGTCTTTGGTTTCGAGAAATCTGAGACGCAGATCTTCAAGCTTTTTGATTATCAGTTCCATTACTTCAAGAGTTCCGGCATCCATTTTGTCAGTGCTGAACTGTGAAAGCTCAAACGGCGCTGATGTTATTTTATGCATTGTGCTTGTTGA
>DBWG01000014.1:12590-34997 GCA_002308635.1 Ruminococcaceae bacterium UBA1244
TAGGTGTCAAATTCCTTCCACCAGTAAAGAGGAGCGGTGATGTCCACTGAAACAAACACCTGACGCAGAAATTTCCTGTGATCGCTGCCTGCCTTTCTGAGTCTCAGGGCGAGCGAGAGATCGTTTTCACCCAATACATAATTTCCTTCCTCATCGTATCCGCTGTCGGAACGGGCCCAGCTGTTCATTGGATTACGAGCGCCTCTTATTGCGTTTTTGAGGTTCATGACCTCTGCGTTTTTTGTTGAAAGCATTTTGTGACCTCATTTCTTTTTGTTCTGGAAGCTGTAATTTATCCTTGTTATCAGTCCGTCAGGGAGGAGACGTTTTGCAAACTTGACTGATTTTATCTTGAACGACGGTACAATAAACATTTTTCCTTTCAAAACTCCGGCAACGGCTTTTTTTGCGCAGTATTTTGCCGAAACGGGTTTTGATGAAAAGTTTGCGTTTGCAACGTCGTTGAATTCCGTATCGACCGGACCGGGACAAAGAGCGCTGACCTTTATGTCAAGCCTCCTGCGGCGCATTTCCTCACGTACAGCACCCGTAAGACTGCACACATAATTTTTTGTTGCATAGTAAGCCGCCATTTTCGGGCCGGAAAAAAATCCTGCTGCTGACGCAACATTAAGAATGTATCCTTTTTTTCTTGGTATCATATCCTGCAAAAATAGCTTTGTCAGCACATGGACGGCGATTATGTTGGTGTCGATCATACGAAGCTCTGTTTCGAGATCGGTCTCGTCAAAGAAACCGCACTGACCGAAGCCCGCACAGTTTACGAGCATATCTATCTGCTGAGGCTGCATGACCTCGTGCAGCTTTTTACATTCTTCAAGCTTTGAAAGATCGCAGCGGACGCACTTTGCATGGCTGCCAAGTTCGTTTTTGAGTTCTTTGAGCTTGTCGAGCCTTCTGGCGACAAGAATAACATTCCATTTCCTTCTTACAAGCTCACGGGCGATCTCTCTCCCAATGCCGGAGCTTGCGCCTGTGACCAATGCCAGCATAACGATCCCTCCGTTCTGTCAGTTTATGTTGTATACCCTTGCGGCGTTTGCGGCTGTGATATCCAGCACTTCCTGAGCGCTCAGCCCTTTTATTTCGGCTATTCTCTGGGCTGTGTGTGAAATAAGCCCCGAATCGTTCCTTTTGCCCCTGTACGGAACAGGCGCAAGATATGGGCAGTCGGTTTCGAGTACAAGCGACTCCATGGGTATTTCCTCAATGACCTCAACGGCCTTGCGTGAGTTTTTGAAAGTCACTACCCCGCCCATACCGATATACATTCCAAGCTTTATAACTTCTTTTGCCATTTCCCTGCTGCCTGAAAAGCAGTGAACTATTCCTTTCGGGCGGTATTTTTTTATGAAGTCAAGTATATCTCCGTGAGCCTCTCTGTCGTGTATCGTCACAGGCAGAGAAAGCTCGTTTGCAAGCTCAAGCTGAGCGGCAAATATTTCTTTCTGGATATCCTTTGGAACGTCATAATAATAGTCAAGACCTATTTCTCCGACAGCGACGACCTTTTTGTTTTTGCAAAGCTCCCTTATAACAGAAAGCTCTGACATACTGTTTTCGTCAGCACATTCGGGGTGTATTCCGACAGCGGCATATATTCCGGGATATTTTTCCGCAAGACGGACGCTGAATTTTGACGTTTCCGTTGTTGTGCCCTGATTCACTATCCCGCATACGCCTTCCGAAAACAGGCGTTCAAGGAGAGCGTCCCTGTCATCGTTAAAAGCCTCGTCGTCATAGTGGGCATGAGTATCAAATATATTGTTCATGTTGGCTTCCTTTTCAATCATTTTTATTGGTTATGTATTGTTTTTTGTATTATAGGTATTATATGTTTATTATAGATTATTCCTGAGTCAATGTCAATGAGCGCATAGCCCGCCTTTTAATTTAAACTTATAGTAATATGCTATTATATTATACAAATCGTATATTATTGTTTTTATAAATATCTTTTATATTGGTGAGAGTTGTGGTATAATAAAATAGATTATTTGCATTTTTGTGTGAATGTAAACGGGAGGAACGTATTATTCCGCTGAGGAAAGAATAACCGGTGTTCCTTCGGAGATAGAATGGAGATGGTTCAATGTCCGGTTTTGTAAGGAAAGAAATTTGTGAAGGAGTAGCCTTCAACAGTATAGTGGACAACAGATTCAAGGTCGGCAGACTCGGCGCAACGCTCATAACACCTCTGAGCAGAGAGACCGCTGCGGCGAATGCCCTTCTTGCCTGTGTATTGACGAGGTCGTGCAAAAAATATCCGGATTTTACTGCACTGAACCGCAAGCTGAACGGGCTTTACGGTGCAGCGCTTTATGCTTCGTCCGGCAGGATGGGCGACTTTCAGAGCATAACCATATCTGCGTCCGGACTTGACGACAGATATTCTCTTGACGGCGAGTCTGTACAGTCTGAGCTTGCGGAGCTTTTGTGCGAGATACTCTTCTCGCCGAGAATAATTGACGGTCAGTTTGACAGCGAGGATGTCGAACAGGAGCGCCGTCAGCTTTTAGAGGATATCGACGCAGAATATAATGATAAAAGAGCCTATGCCATAAACCGCTGTATAGAAAATATGTGCCGTGACGAGCTGTTTTCCATCGGCAGAGGCGGCAGCCGTGAGGATGTTGCGGGACTGACTCAGGACAAGCTCATAAAGGCATGGAAAACCCTGCTTGACCGTTCGAGAATAGAGATAACCATGCTTGGCAGCGCAGACCCCGAAAAGGTATGCGGACGTTTTGAAAATATTTTTGTCAAGAAGCCCCGCAGGATGAACGGAAGCACAAAGATCGTCAGCGCTCCGTCCGAAGTGAAAAGAGTCATAGAGACTGATGAGATATCCCAGTCAAAGCTTGTAATGGGCTATAGATGTACCTATCCCAAAACAAACCGTGAGATAGTTGCTTCTCAGCTCATGTCGGCAATACTCGGCGGTACTCCGACCTCAAAGCTTTTCCTGAATGTTCGTGAAAAGCAGAGCCTTTGCTATTACTGTGCGAGCCGTGTTGACAAAGAAAAGGGACTGCTTATGATCGACAGCGGAGTAGAGACCGAAAATATCGAAAAAACAGAATCCGCCGTTACCGAACAGGTGGAGCTTATGAAAAAAGGCGCATTCACTGATGACGAACTTATCGCTGCAAAGCTTGCGGTAAAGAACGCTTTTGTTTCGTCGCTTGACAGTCTTGCATCGCTCCAGTCGTTCTTCCTTGGAAATATCCTCAGAGAAGACCCGCTTTCTCCGGCAGAAGCGGCTGAAATTTGTGAGAGCATCACAAAGGACGAGATAACCGAGCTTGCAGGCGGGATAAAGCTTGATACTGTATTTTCGCTTGTCGGAAACTGAGTGAAAGGGAGGCAGCGGCATTAATATGAGATTTACAGAGAGAAAGAACGAGCATTTAAACGAGACATATTACACAGCGATACATGAGTCGGGTCTTAAAATAGTGATCTGTCCGAAGGAGGGCTTCAATTCGACTTATGCTGTTATCGGAACAAATTTCGGTTCAATAAATTCCACATTCATACATGACGGAAAAAAAGTCACCGTGCCTGCGGGAACTGCACATTATCTCGAACACAAGCTTTTTGAGAGCGAAGAGGGAGATGCCTTTGCACGTTATGCAAAAACCGGAGCTTCCGCAAACGCATATACGTCATTTGACGTTACCTGTTATTTGTTCTCATGCACGGAGAGATTTGACGAATCCCTTGAAATACTTTTCGACCTGATGCAGTCGCCGTACTTTACGGAAGAGACTGTCGCAAAGGAACAGGGAATAATCGGACAGGAAATAAAAATGTATCAGGATAACCCCGAATGGAAGGTAATGATGAATCTTTTGGAGGCTATGTATGTCAGCCATCCGATAAATACCGACATTGCAGGAACAGTCGATTCTATCGCAGAGATCACGCCTGAGATACTTTATGAATGTTACAACAGCTATTATAACCTTCACAATATGATACTCTGCATTGCCGGAGACGTTGACCCTGAAGAGGTGCTTGCTGTTGCGGACAAAAAGCTCAAACCCGCAGTAAGCGTTAAGACAGAGAGTGTTTTTCCGGATGAACCTTACGAGGTCGGAAAGAAATATACCGAGCAGGCGCTTCCTGTTTCCGTTCCGATGTTTGCTCTCGGATATAAAGAAAAGGCAGGCGGGGAATTTGCAACTACAAAAGAAATGCTCACCACGAGCATACTCCTCGAAGCCTTTGCGGGAGACGGTTCTGCGCTGTACCGCAGGCTCATTGACGACAAGCTGATAAACGGCACCTTCGGATCCGAATATATGGAGGGCAGCGGCTACCGCTGTGTCATGTTTGACGGTGAAACAAAGAATCCGAAGGAAGTTGCAGAGATAATAAACAGCGCAGTCCGTGAGCTTCACAAGAACGGTGTTCCGGAAGAGGATTTTATGATCGCAAAGCGCAGTGTTTACGGACGTATCGCAAGGAGCTGCGACAGCACCTTCTCGCTCGCTTCAACCATGATAAACGATGAATTCACCGGACGTGACAGTCTTTTTGCATCCGAAATAATTGCGGGCATCACTCTTGACGACGTGAATGAGCGTCTTAAAGAACAGCTTGATCCGGATAACTGCTGTCTGTCGGTTATAAAGGGAATAGCAGAATACAGTGATCCGCAGATAGGAAATGCCTGACCGCCGGCGAGCCGCCGGAGCCGACTTTGGAACGCAGAAACTTTCCATGATTCGTCCGCTTCGTGCTCCGCAAGGGAGCACTCGGGCTGATTCTTCATACGTCCAAAGTACTCTGCTGAAAGTTCTGACGGGGAAGAAAACAGCCAAAGTGAACATTTATAGTTCACGATGCGTCAAAGTGCGAGCCGCCGGAGCCGACTTTGGAACGCATAACACTTTCGCATATTCAGAACTTGAATGCGAATCAGGAGCGGCAGCTTGACGCTGCGGAACTCAGAGTTTGTGATTATTAAAAGATAAAATAAAGGAGTGTTTAACAATGGCAGTTATAATAAGCGGAAAGGAAGTTTCCGCAAAGGTAAGAGCAGAAGTAAAAGAAGCCTGCGAACAGCTTAAAGCAAAGGGTGTGAACCCCGGTCTTGCCGTAATAATCGTAGGCGATGATCCGGCATCAAGAGTATATGTAAACAACAAGAAAAAGGCCTGCGCTGAGGTAGGCTTTTTGTCGGAGGAATATGCACTTCCGGCAGAAACAACTCAGGAAGAGCTGCTCGAACTTATCGACAGGCTCAACAAGAGAGAGGATATAGACGGTATTCTCTGTCAGCTGCCTTTGCCGAAACACCTTGACGAAAAAGCTGTTATAAACGCTATCTCTCCGCTCAAAGATGTTGATGCGTTCCATCCGTCAAATGTCGGAAAAATTATGATAGGCGATTATGATTTCCTTCCATGCACACCCGCAGGCGTTATGGAAATGATACACTTTGCAGGTATAGAAGTCAGCGGCAAGAACTGCGTTGTTATCGGACGCAGCAATATCGTAGGCAAGCCTATGGCAATGCTTCTCCTTCACGAAAACGGCACTGTCACTATCTGCCACAGCAGAACAAAGAACCTGAAAGAGGTCTGCTCTGCGGCTGATATCCTTGTTGCGGCTGTCGGCAAGCCGAAATTCGTAAAAGCCGATATGGTCAAGGAAGGCGCAGTTGTTCTTGATGTCGGAATTAACCGTGACGAAAACGGCAAGCTCTGCGGAGATGTTGACTTTGCCGAAGTAGAGCCGAAGGCTGCTTATATTACTCCCGTTCCGGGCGGAGTAGGCCCGATGACTATCGCCATGCTTATGAAGAACACCCTCAAAGCTGCCCAGAACAGAGCATAATGCGGAGATGACTGCCATTATTCGTTGATTCAGGAGGGACGTTATGGAGATAGTAATTGTTGTGATGCTTGTCGTTCTGATCGGGCTTGCGGCGGTAAATCTCGTTATAGCGCTGAAACGGCAGAACGGTATTGTTTCGGGGACGGACAAAAAGGAGCTTGATGGGATCAGGGAACAGCAAAGGATGCTTGAAAAGCAGATCGAAAGGCTCTCTCAGGAGCAGAACCAGAACCAGAGTATTCTCCGGCGTGAGCTGAATGAGACCCTGAACGGAAATATGAAAACTCTGCGTGAAAATAACAGGGAACAGCTTGAAGCGGCTTCAAAAACACAGCTTGCAGAGATTCGGGCTATTTCGGACAGCATGACTCAGGCGGATAAGGCACAGAATGTGCTGATAGGCGAGATGCGTGATTCCGTGTCCGCAAAGATAGACGATATGAGCAAAACTACTGCCAATCAGCTCAAACAGTTTGAGGAGCGTTTCCGTACCCTTGAAACTACTACCGAACAGAAGCTTTCCGATATCCGCAGCACCGTTTCACGCCAGCTCAGTCAGATGGCTGAGGATAATAACAACAAGCTTATAAAAATGACCGAGGACAACAACCGCCAGCTTGAAAAGATCAGGGGAACGGTCGATGAAAAACTGCAGGAAACTCTTGACAAAAAGATCAGCGAGTCATTCCGTACAGTAAGCGAAAGACTTGAACAGGTCTACAAAGGTCTCGGAGAGATGCAGAACATAGCTCAGGGAGTGGGCGACCTTAAAAACGTGCTGTCAAACGTAAAGACGAGGGGTATTTTAGGAGAGATACAGCTTGGTGCGATACTCAGCCAGATACTTGCTCCGGAACAGTATGAAGAAAACGTTGCTGTTGTGCCGGGAAGCAGCGAGCGTGTTGAGTTTGCCGTCAAGCTGCCCGGACCTGACGACAGAGGAAGCGTCTATCTGCCGATAGATTCAAAATTCAACGGCGACAGATATGCGCATCTTCAGGAGGCTTATGAACACGGCACAAAGGAAGAGATCGCTGCCGCAAAGAAAGAGCTTGAAACGGCCATCAAAAAGTGTGCAAAGGATATCAAAGAAAAGTATATCTCTCCGCCGTCAACGACTCAGTTTGCGATAATGTTCCTGCCGTTTGAGGGCTTGTATGCCGAGGTTGTCGGCAGCGACCTTGTAACGGTGCTGCAAAAGGACTACAATGTCAATGTTGCAGGGCCTTCGACAATGGCGGCAATGCTGAATTCTCTACAGATGGGATTCAGGACGCTTGCAATACAAAAACGCAGCGGCGAGGTCTGGAAGATACTCGGCGCAGTAAAGACGGAATTTGCTTCATTCTCTGAGGCGCTCGAAAAAACGCAGAAGCACATCCAGTCTGTAGAAAAGGATCTCGATACTCTTGTCGGGGTACGCACAAGACAAATAAACCGTAAACTCAGCAGCGTTGAAATGCTTGAAAGCAGTGAAGCGTCTGCTCTGATAGGATCAGAAAAATAAAAGACAGAAAAAGGAGCGCAGAATATGAAAATACCGTTTTCACCGCCGGATATCGGCGAGGATGAGATCAATGAGGTCGTGGATACACTAAGAAGCGGATGGATAACTACCGGCCCGAAGACAAAAAAATTCGAGAACCAGCTTACGGCATACTGCATGAGCGATAAGACAGTATGTCTTGATTCCTGCACGTCTGCGCTCGAAATGACACTGCGTCTTCTGGGAGTAAAAAAGGGCGATGAGGTCATAGTTCCTGCCTATACATATACGGCAACAGCAAGCGCCGTTTGTCATACGGGTGCAAAGCCGATACTGATCGACTGTGCGCCGAATTCCATCCAGATGGATTATGATATGCTGCCTGATCTTATCAGTACAAAAACAAAGGCGATAATCCCTGTTGATGTCGGCGGTGTGCCCTGCGACTACGACAGGATCTATGATGCAGTAAACGCAAAAAAATATCTGTTTGTCCCCAGCAGTCCTCTCCAGCAGGCATTCGGAAGGATCATTGTTCTTGCCGATGCTGCACATTCTCTTGGCGCAAGAAGGAATTTCCTCAAGACCGGTGCGCTGGCTGACTTTACGGCGTTTTCTTTCCATGCAGTAAAGAACCTCACCACCGGAGAGGGCGGTGCTGTAACATGGAAAAATCATCCTGATATCGACAGCGAAGAACTCTACAGACAGTTTATGATACTGACTCTTCACGGACAGACAAAGGATGCTTATACAAAGACACAGCTTGGTTCATGGGAGTATGATATACTCGGGCCGTTTTTCAAGTGCAATATGACGGATATTATGGCATCTATCGGCATTGCGCAGCTTAAACGCCTTTCGGCTATGCTGAAGAGGAGAAGAAAGATCATAGATTTCTATAACCGTGAGCTTTCTGATGAACCCGTATCTGTTTTGCAGCATTATTCCGAAAAGGAAAAGTTTATGTCGAGCGGACATTTGTATCTTGTAAAGCTGATGTGGCAGGAGGAAGAGTACCGCAATGATGTCATAAGAAGGCTTGCGGACTACGGCGTTGCCGCTAACGTCCACTACAAGCCCCTTCCGATGTTTACCGCATACAAGAGGATAGGCTATAATATTGACGACTTCCCCAATGCCTATAATATGTTCAAAAATGAGATAACCCTGCCGCTGTATTCAAAAATGACCGATGAAGAAGCGGCATACGTTATAGACTCCTTCAAAAGAGCTGTTGCGGAATAACGGAGCTTACGCCGGGATCTGTCCTGTTATCAGGACGGATCCCTTTTTTGTTTGGGATATGGAGCATGGCAGGTGAGATCAATTACATATCATAAGAAAATATTCTTTCAAATTTGTAACAATTATTTCTGAGGTGACCGCCGTTGTGAACAAAACCCGGGGAAAAAATAAGTATTTTTAAAATTCGACAAAAGCCGACCGGAAAATGCCGTCAAATAAAGACGATGTTTAAAATCACGTGAAGAATAATGACGCTAAAAACGAGGATAAGTGACCGGCATCATACATTTTTTGTTCCGGTACGGCAGAAAAAGGTAAAAATGAACGCTTTGCGCACATTTCAAAAAAAGCCGGGTTTTATGCGGGTTTTGGGCAGGAAGACTGCTTTTATGGGTATGAAAATTACAAAAAAAGAAAAAAATACCGGTTGTAACAAAGTTGTAATCATATTTTTACGATTTGCACAGAAAAAAGCTCCTTTTTCTTTGCCGGAAATTGATTTAAAGGTCAATTTGGTGCAATTAAATTGCACTTTTGGGTTTTTTAGACACTGGGCATTGTTAAATGTATACAAAAACTTACGGGATTTTTTTTTGACAATCACGAAGAACTGCGCTATAATAACACCGTCAACTAAAAGCCGCCTGCACAAAGTTCAAATGGTTACAAAAATTGCAGGCTTGTCGAAGGAGATAATTACTATGGATATAAAAAATAAATTCCGCAGCGCAAGCTTCAGAAAGGCCCTTGCAGTTGTACTCATGGGTACCGTATGTATTACCGCTGCCGTTTCTGTAGGTTCACTTTCAAAGAAGGTAACTGTTACAGACGGAAACGAGACTGTAGACGTAAGCACAATAAATCCCGATACATCGGCCGTTCTTGCAAAGACAGGCATCGAGCTTCGTGAAAATGATAAGGTCGTCCGCATCGACGACGGCAAAGACGGAGTAAATCTGACAATACTCAGATCTATCGACCTCGAGGCTTCTGACGATGTAAAAGAGGCTTCTTTCAACGAAAGCTCTGTTTCTGATTCACTTCTCTCAGCAGGCATGACACTCAGCGAGAGCGAGAACGTATCGCTTGCGGCTGCTCTTGAATCAGCAGGCAGCGAAACGGAGATCAAGCTTGCACGTTTTGAGATCACTGTCGATGTAAGAGGCGAGGAGATCAAAAAGTATGTTCCCGCAGGCACAGTAGAGAGCGCACTTGCTTTCCTTGAGATCGAGATGGGCGTTAACGATACTGTTGACACAGACCTCACAAAGAACGTTGAAGAGGGCATGAAGATCACGATCACAAACGTTGAATACAAGACTGTTACTGACGTTGAGACCGTTGACTATAATACCGTCTATAAGGATTCAGACAGCCTTGATAAGGGCGAGACATCATACGAGACCTACGGTGTTGAAGGTGAACGCACAATCGTTACAAAGGAAAAGTATGTAAACGGCGTTCTTGATTCAAAGGAAGTCATCAGCGATAAGATCACAAAAGAGGCTGTTGATGCAGTTGTTCTTCAGGGTACAAAAGAAAAGCAGACATATTCCGCATCTTATACATATCCCGGTTCAGGCCACCTTACTCCCACAAACGGCGTATATTATGGTCCTTCCGGCAAGGAAACATGGTACGACATGGATATGTACTGGGTAGTAGACCTTATGAGAAAGCTTGGCTACAGCGAGGCTGAATATCCCTACTGGATAAGAAGCGACGGCTGTAAGATGCTCGGCGACTATGTAATGGTAGCTGCTGACCTCAGCATCAGACCGAGAGGTTCACTTGTTCCCACTTCTCTCGGTACGGGTATCGTCTGCGATACAGGCGGATTTATCTACATCGACGCTTATCAGCTCGACATTGCTACAAACTGGTTATCATGGATCTGATGATCCGGCGGACACCTCTGCGGTGTCCGCTGTTTTTTTCGGCATATATCAAAAAAACAAAGATTGTTTGAATATCCGCTTGCATTTTTTGGCCGTACAAAGTATAATATGTATGATATCACAAAAGAGAGGGGTAACTCTTTATGCTGCTGCTTCCGATAATTGCTGCCGTTGCCTGTCTGGCTGTTGCAACGCTTATGTATACACCCAAGATGAGAGTTTTTGGATTCTACAGACCAGTCGCACTGTTCTTCCTTTTTGAGGGAGTGTGGCTGCTGCTTGATTATATCGTCAGACAGATCAATCCCGACAGCACCTTTACTATGGTCGTTCACTATATCGGACTTGTTGTACTTGCCGGATATTTTGCGCTGAGGATCTTTTTTGAATCCAGCAGCAAGGCCGATAAGGTCAAGAAAAAGATCAAGCCCAAAAAGAAGAGCGATTAAAGGAGACTCTGTATGGGATATGTTTATTCCTTTCTTTGGTTTGCGGCGGCTTTTCTGCTTTTTTTCCGGTTCAGAAAGGAAAGCGCTGCGGTGTATGTTCTTTGTGTATATTTCCTTTTTTTCGGGGCATGGTGGCTCGCAGACAACTTTACAGAGGCTGATCTGCTCAGAGGAACATACGCATGGGTGCTGAGGATAGTTTCTGCTGCCGCACTTGCCGCTGCTGCGGTGACTTATCGTATTGAAAAAAATATCAGATCAAAAAGGGAAAGCGAAAGCTCCGGAGATGACTGACTTACGACATACAGTGTGCCGGACGTTTGCTGCGGGCACACTTTTTTTATAAATTGATTGCGACGTGTCTGTACGGCTTGATTCTTTGAAAACTGTGTGGTATAATATTACAGATCAGTCGAAATAAAGGAGGTCTTGATTTTGAATAACGATCCAAATATGAATCAGAACAGAAATGTTCCGCATACTCCCGACCAGAACAGTTACCAGTATCCCTATCAGTATCCTGCACAGGTGAGGACGAACAAGACCGAGCTTGTCGCACCGGTCACAAAAAGCGTAGTGATCGGCTTTTTGTGCGGACTTGCATCGCTTATCCTGCCGTTTTTCTCGGCTATCCCGTTCTATATGCTCTATACCGACAGGGGCTACACCTCGCCGCTGCTTCCGCTTGTTTTCGGGTTTATTTCGGTTGCGCTTGCCGCTGTCGCCCTTATCATCTGTGTATATAACGGCAACGTCAATGTCAGAGCCGGAAAGTACAGAGGCGGACTTGTTGTCTGGGGAACGGTACTTAGCATTATCGGTCTTGTCATTTCCGGATTGTGCTTTTCCTGCGTCGGCACTATCTCTATCTATGAATGCAGCGGAGGAAATTTTTCTTCGTCGTCATACAACGAAAGAGATGATTCCATAAGGACATCATTCGGTCCTTATGGTGAGGTGTGACGTTTTTCGGCGTAAAGTTCGGTTAAAAGATTTTGGAGGATGTATTTTATGAACAACAATTATCAGGATCCAAACGGTCAGTTTCAGCCGTATGGACAGCAGCCTTATGGACAACAGCCGTATGGACAGCAGCCGCAGTATGGACAACAGCCTTATGGTCAGCCGCCGTTTAACAATCAGTTTCGCAATCAGAGACCTGTTCCTCAGGGACCCGCTCCGGGAAATACAAAAGCAGGTATAGGACTTGTCTGCGGCATATCTTCAATAGTTCTTTCGGTTTTCGGAGTTCTTCCTTCGTTTGTGTCTTATGCAGACAAGTTTGTTGAAAGAGGCGGAAAGTGGTATTTTGAAGGCAGCAGACCGAGTCCTGTGTTGGCGGTAATACTGGCTGTCGTTACACTTGCACTGGCAATAACAGGTCTTGTTCTTTCGGTATCCGGCGGCTCTGAAAATCAGAGGGCAGGCTTCCGCAGAGGCGGACTTTCCGTCACGGGCATGGTATTTGGTATTATAGCCATCGTTATCACGGCTATTGGCTTTGCATGCGTCGGCTGCTCGACGGCAGTTATCGAGCGGGCAGCGGAGTCACGGTATTTATCGATTTATTAGGACAAAAAACAGCACTTTGTACATCTTGGATGTTCAGAGTGCTGTTGATTTTTTTAGAAAACAGGTTGATTTTGGTGCCGTGTGTGTGATATGATTCTTATATGTCAAAAGAGTATGCTTTGGAGGTTGAAAAAATGGATAAGGAATTTCCGGAACAGGATTCGCTGTCCCATAAGGAAGCACCGGGCAGCAAGGATTCGATAATAGGATTTTTCTGCGGGATAGTCTCGATAATACTGACGTTTTCCGCAGTACTGCCGACATATCTGGCTTATACCGAGAATTTTAAGAACAACGACGGTGTGCTTGTTTATACAGGCAGTCAGCCGATGCCGGTAACGGCTTTGGTGTTTGCCGTGCTGACGGTAGTTATCGCCGTTGTGGGACTTGTTTTTTCGGTGAACGGAGGCGCAGAAAATGCAAAGGCGGGTTTTCCGAGAGGTAAATTTGCCATAGCGGGTCTTGTCCTGAGCGTTGCCGGTCTTGTTGTATCCTGCGTCGGCTTTGCCTGTGTCGGATGTACGGCTATCGTCCAGAACGGAGCGCAAAAAATGATTGGGTGATATTTTGGAGCATCCTTTTACGGATGCTCCTTTGCTATTTGAAAAAGCCGGAAATAACGGGACACAATGATAGAAGGATGGTTATTGTCCACTGCAGCGGACTGAGAGGAGACGTGTGGAAAACGGAATTGAAAACCGGTATGACGATCACTGATACCTGCATCAGAGAGCCGAGTACAAATGCTCCGAGTAGCTTGGGATGGCGCAGAATACCGCCTTTTTGTGAAATATGTCTGCTTCTGAGATTGAAGGAATGAACAAGCTGGCTCATGCTCAGGACCGCAAAGCACATTGTACGTCCTATGACAGGCTCGCCTGTGCCGTCAAAGAATACACGTCCGATGGTGAAGCCAAGAAATGCAAGCGCTCCGATAAGACAGCCCTCAAGCAGCATTCTGACGGCGAGCGGGCGTGTGAATATGCCCTTTTCCGTTCGTGACGGAGGACGTTCCATTATGTCGTCTTCAACCGGCTCAGCACCGAGAGCAAGAGCGGGCATCGAGTCTGTCACAAGGTTTACCCACAAAAGCTGTATTGCCAAAAGCGGTGACGGAAGTTTCAGAAGATAACCGCAGAGAACTGTCAGTATCTCTCCGATATTGCAGGAGAGCAGAAAATGCACGGTCTTTTTTATGTTTTCAAATATCCCTCTGCCCTGACAGACAGCCTCGACGATGGTAGAAAAATTATCGTCTGTCAGTATCATGTCGGAAGCGCTTTTTGCTGCGTCTGTTCCGCTCATTCCCATAGCGCAGCCGATGTCGGCGCATTTAAGTGCGGGAGCGTCATTCACTCCGTCGCCTGTCATTGCGGCGACCTCACCGCCTGCCTGAAAAGCCTTTACGATGCGTACTTTGTGTTCGGGAGAGACTCTTGCAAATACACTGCATCGGCGAACCTCTTTTTCAAGCTGCTGCTGAGACAGGCTGTCTAACTCGGCGCCGGTCATAGCCTTGTCGTTTTTTGTGAATATGCCCAGATCGGAAGCAACCGCCTTTGCCGTAGTGATGTGGTCGCCGGTTATCATAACAGGGCGTATGCCTGCTTTTTTGCACCGTGCGACAGCCGCTTTTGCCTGAGGACGGAGCGGGTCGGTCATTCCGATGAGTCCGCAGAAACATAGGCCGCTTTCAAGTGAAGCATCGTCTTTCGGCAGGTGAGGAACATCCTTTGAAGCAACAGCGATCACTCTCATGGCTTTTTCAGCCATTGAATCATTGGCGGACAGTATTCTGTTTTTTGCGGACGGCGTAAGGGCTTGTTTTCCGGATGAGCCGGAAAATGACGAACAAAGAGTCAGCAGGATATCCGGAGCGCCTTTTGATATGATACGGAATCCGCCGCCCGGAAGGGAATGGACCGTTGTCATGCGCTTGCGCTTTGAATCGAAGGCGAGTTCTCTGACCCTGTGGAACTGTTTTGAATGTGAATCAGGGTCAAAGCCCGTTTCTGCGGCGGCAATAAGGATCGCATTTTCGGTCGGATTTCCCGAAGCGGAAAGCTCGCCGCCTTTTTTTGAAACGGTGCTGTTGCAGCAGAGTGCGCCGAGAGAAAGAAGCTCGGCACCTTCCGGAGAATGTGCGCTGACGGTGCCGCCGCTGCAAAACAGCTCTGCAACTGTCATCTTGTTGCGGGTGAGAGTTCCGGTCTTGTCGGAGCAGATAACGGTTGTGCTGCCAAGAGTTTCAACGGCGGGAAGCCGCCTGACTATTGCCCTGTGCATCGCCATTTTTCTTACACCGAGAGCAAGAACAATAGTTACCACGGCGGGAAGTCCCTCCGGAATAGCCGCAACTGCAAGGCTTACAGAAAGCATGAACATATCAAGCGGCGGCGCTCCCTGAAATACTCCTAAGAGGAATATCAGGGCACAGATCGAAAGAGCTGCAGCGCCGAGTATCTTTCCGGTTTTTGACAGGCTTTTCTGAAGCGGAGTAGGCGGGCTTTTTTCACGGCTGATAAGAGCTGCGATCTTTCCGACTTTTGTGTTCATACCTGTTTCCGTCACGATCGCTTCGGCGTGTCCTGATGTTACGATAGTTGAAGAAAAGACCATGTTTGCCATATCGCCTGTCGGGGTATTTTCGGGAAGGATAACATCGTGGTGCTTTTCTGAGGGAACGGATTCACCGGTGAGTGATGCTTCAAGAGTGCTGAGCGAGGTGCTTGATATGAGCCTTGCGTCCGCACATACAAGATCGCCTGTTTCGATGCGGATGATGTCTCCCGGAACAAGCTCCTCTGATGCGACAGTGAGCAGCTTTCCCCCGCGTATGACCTTTGAATGAGGAGCAGAAAGCTTTTTGAGAGCCTCCGCGGCGTTTTCGGCACGGCATTCCTGCACTGTTCCGATGACTGCGTTGAGGATCACTATCAGGAGTATCATTATCGGGTCGGTAAGCTCGCCTCCCCAGAAAACAGCCGTCATAAAGGAGACTGCGGCAGCGGCAAGAAGTATTAGCACCATAAAATCAGAGAACTGCGAAAAAAATCTTTTTATCACGCTGTCTCCTTTGCCGGAGTCGAGGGTGTTTTTTCCGAAGCGCAGGAGCCTTTCAGAGGCTTCCGCCGTACTCAGTCCCATACCTGTGCTGGTCCTGAGCTTGTCCGCACATTTCTGCGGTGAATATCCGCACCATTCCATTTCTCCATGACCCTTTCTTTTTGTTTTTCCGTAATTTATATTTGGAGAGCCGGCGGATTATTCTTAATGTGACAGGACAGGATGTGCCGCAAAAATATACAATCAGTAGAATTTTTTGGAATAATACAAAATTGTACTTATTGATGTCACTGTCAGGATCGATGCTTTAATAACAGCGTCTGACGGCATTGTTTTTTTAAAATTATTGCACAAAATTGTATGTGAAATGTTATACAATAGAATGAAATAAAAAGAAAAATATACTTTGTGTATTTTGACAATTATTTTGACTGCATTTGACTGTGCGGCGGCTTGCAGCAGGAAAAATCAACAATATTTTTTTGTAAATTTATAAAAATCAAATCGTTTTATATAATCATGTATACAAATTGACCAAAGAAAAACATGGCATATAATCCAAAAAATCATCAAAAACTTTGTGGGAATGTACAAAATGTGCATTATTAAAGAAAATAATCAACAAAACTGTGGCACAGTATTTATGAATACTAATAAAATTGACAATAAACCGTTGAAATTATTAGCCTCCTGTGTTATTATAGTTACAGTGGCGGAGTAATGCCGACTCCTTTGTGATGCCTTTTGCATAGCATGAGCCGCCATTTTACGCCTTTGGCACCGGTGCGTGCAGAAAACGAAATATTTTAAAGAAAGAGGGTCATTATTATGGCAAGTAAATCCAAGAAGCTTACCGCGCTTCTCCTGACTGCAATGATAGGTGCAACAGCTGGTATGGTTGGATGCGGTGATGATTCCAGCAGCAGCAGCAACACCCCTGCTCCCGCTCCTACATCAACAACCACAAGCAAAACTGACGAAAAAAGCTCCGGAAGCGATGCTATCGATCTGAATGACGAAACAGTTGTTAATGAGATCAAGGATCAGCTCGCAAAGGAAGCTAACGGCGAAACTATCACAATCAAATTCTGGTGTGCAGCTGATGACAAGATGTTTGAAGAGTCACGTCTGAAGGCTTTCCAGGAGAAATTTGCAGACAGCAGATACAGCTTTAAGATCACAACAGTTGCAAACGGTGAAGACGAGGCAGGCGGAAAGATCATCGAAGGTCCTCAGAAGGCTGCTGACGTATTTAACTTCCCGGACGACCAGCTCTCATCTCTGAACCAGGCCGGCGCACTTTCTAAGGTATCAAAGTTCTTCAGAAAGGCTGTTAAGGCTGAAAACACAGAGGACTCTATCACCGTAAGCTCCATCGGCAGCGATCTGCTCGCTTTCCCGAAGACATCAGACAACGGTTACTTCCTCTACTACGATAAGAGAATCCTTTCTGCTGATGATGTTAAGGATTTCGATACACTTATCACAAAGTCCGCTGCTTCAAACAAGAGCGTTTACCTTAACCTCTCCAACGCTTGGTACAACGCAGGCTTCTTCTTCACAGCAGGCGTAAAGATCGAGTATAAGAACGGTAAGCAGACAGCAACATTCAATACTCCCGAAGGCCTCAGTGCTTGTAAGGCAATGTGCCACCTCGCTGAAAAAGAAGGCAAGGGCTTCCTTGGCTCACCTGGTACACTCGGCGACAACGCATTCGTTTCTCAGGGCTTCACAGAGGGTACACTCTCCGCAGCAGTTATAGGAACATGGATGGGCCCGGCTATCAAGAGAGCTATCGGCGAAGAGAACGTCGGCGCTTCCAAGCTCCCCACAGTTCTTATGGACGGCCAGCAGAAGCAGCTCGATTCATTCGGCGGCTATAAGCTCATCGGCGTAAACGTTTATGCTAAGTATCCGTTTGCTTGTCAGACACTTGCATACTTCCTCGGAAGCGAAGAGTCACAGCTCGAAAGATATAAGACAAGAGGTCTTATCCCCACAAATACAAATGTCGGCAACAATGACGGCGTTAAGGACGATCCTGCATTCACAGCTATCGCTGAGCAGAAGCCCTACTCACATGCACAGGGCCAGTCGGTCGGCGGCGCATACTGGAGCTGCGGTATCAACCAGGTCGGCGGCGATATCGTAAACGCTAAGGGCGATGTCGGCGACGGCGCACTTCAGGAAAAGCTTAAGGGCTGCGAAGAGAACCTTGCATCAGCCTGATCTGATCGTTCTTACTGAAACTACTTAAGAATCAATATTTTCACCGCACCGGAAAAACAGAAACGGTCGGAGCTGTTCCGACCGTTTTTGTTTACGGACGGAAAATCGTAGACAAAAAGGAGTTGTATATGAATGGATTATCTTGACTATGTCCAGATGACCAAAGGACAGCGCTTTGCCTACAAAGTAAAATCGTTCTTTACGGGTATTCCCCATGCGATAGTATCATTCTTCAAGCTGATAGGACTGCTTATCAAGAAGTTTTTTGGTGGTATCGGCAAATTCTTTAAGAATTTCGGATCAAGATTCGTCAAGGGCGATGTGGGTACAAAGCTGTCATACTTTATTATGGGTGCCGGAAATATGATACACGGCCAGATAGTAAAGGGTATCCTCTTCCTTGCGTGTGAGGTAGGATATGTTTTCTTTATGATCTACTTTGGTATGCACTATATCAAAAAGATCTATACGCCAAACCTTATCAGGATCGACTGGAAACCGTTCTCATATTCAATGGCGGACGGCAGAACAAATGTCAGCCTGTACAAATACGGTACAGGTGCGATCGGTAATGAAGTTGCAGAAAAGGCTGAGGACTACTACGGCGGTGAAACAATTTTCAACGCTTCAACTCAGGATGACTCCAACAAGATCCTTCTGTTCTTCATCATGACAATGATCGTAACAATAGTATTCATCGCTCTCTATATCGCAAATACAAAGAGCGCTTATGAGACTCAGCAGATCCGTGCTGAAGGCAAAAAGCCGGATGGATTCCTGCAGGAAGTACATAACTATCTCGACTCCAAGTTCCATGTAACTCTCCTCTTCCTCCCCATCCTCCTCCTCGTAGTGTTCAATATCCTGCCTATCGTATTTACGATCTTTATGGCGTTTACAAACTACGATAAGTATCATCAGCCCCCTGTAAAACTCTATCAGTGGGTCGGAATGAAAAACTTTGCAGACGTATTCTTTGCAGATGCCAAGAAGTCACAGACCTTCGGCCTCATCCTCGTATGGACTCTCGTCTGGGCTTTCTTTGCAACATTCTCAAACTATATCCTCGGTATCGTAGTAGCACTTCTTATCAACAAGAAGGGCATCAAGTTCAAGGGCTTCTGGAGAACAATGTTCGTTATTACAGCGGCTGTTCCTCAGTTCGTAACACTCCTCGTTATGAAGCTCCTCCTCGATGATAAGGGCGGTGCTATCAACAACGCACTCGGCACAAGCTTCCCGTTCCTGACGGATTGGGCGAATGTCACGATAATCATAGTAAATATCTGGATCGGTATTCCGTTTACAATGCTCATGACCTCCGGTCTCTTGATGAACATTCCTGAAGACCTCTATGAGAGCGCACGTATCGACGGTGCAAATGCGTTCCAGCAGTTTACAAAGATCACCTTCCCCTATATCTTCTTTGTAACAACTCCGTACCTCATTACAACATTCGTAGGCAATATCAACAACTTCAACGTAATCTTCTTCCTTACAGGCGGCGGACCTGAAGATCCGACGAAGTACTCGCAAAAAGCCGGTAAGACGGACTTGCTTGTTACATGGCTGTATAAGTTGACAGTTGATGAAAAGAACTACTAGCTTGCCGCCGTTATTGGTATCCTTGTATTTATTGTCTGTGCTATCGGTTCACTCATCGCATTCAATATGTCCAAGGCATCAAAGAATGAGGAGGAATTCTCATGAGTAAAACAGCAGCACCAACGATGCACGCAGGCTATGCAGCCAAAAGAAAGCTCGGCAGTGCGATCGTCTATGTTATCCTTTCGGTCATGGTTTGTATCTGGCTGTTCCCGATCCTCTGGCTCGTTCTCCAGTCATTCAATACTATCGACCATATCTCTACGACCACCTTCTTCCCGACTAAGTTTACAATGAAGCATTATCAGACTCTGTTTATGGACTCTAATATGCCGTACGGAAGATGGATCCTTAATACATTCTTTGTAGCGGTTCTTTCATGTATCGTTTCAACATTGTTTGTATTGATGGTCAGCTACACACTCTCACGTCTCCGTTTTAAGAGCCGTAAAATGCTCCTTAATATGGGTCTTATCCTTGGTATGTTCCCCGGCTTCATGTCAATGGCCGCTACATACGCTATCATGGACGTTTTTGGACTGGCTTCTCAGCTCTTCGCTCTTATCATTATCTATTCAGCAGGCGCAGGCCTCGGATATCAGGTCGCAAAGGGCTTCTTCGATACCATTCCGAGATCACTCGATGAGGCAGCAAGGATCGACGGCGCAACCAGCAACAGAATCTTCTGGGTCATCATCCTTCCGCTTTCAAAACCGATCATAGTTTATACCGCACTCACCACATTCCTTGGTCCGTGGGCAGACTACATCTTCGTAAGCTACTTTATGAAGGACGAGACCGACAACTACAACGTTGCAGTTGGTCTTTATAAGATGATCGACAAGAAGAATATCGACAAATACTTCACAACATTCTGTGCAGGTGCGGTTCTTATCGCAACACCTATTACGATCTTGTTCATCGTAATGCAGAAGTTCTATGTAGGCGGCGTAACAGGCGGCGCTGTAAAGGGTTGATTTTTAAAAAGCAGGGAAGCTTGTGCTCCCCTGCTTTATTCTTACATAAAGGAGTCACTGATATGACAAAAAAAGGACTATGTTCTCTGATCCTTGCCGCAAGTCTTTTGTCGGCGGCAGCTCTGACCGGATGCAACAAATCAGAAGACAACTCAAAGCCTTATTCGCCGCCCGGAACATCAGTAACAGTCTCTTCGGATTCAAGCACGGATACTCCATCCTCAACTGACGATAATATCCCGGAGGACGGCGGCTATAAGACTATAGAATATGAAAGCTCAAAGGATAAATACAGAACGTTCTATGAGATATTCCCCTATTCGTTCTGTGATTCAAACGGCGACGGAAAGGGCGACCTTAACGGAATAACCTCAAAGCTTGATTACCTTAATGACGGCGACCCGAAAACTACAGACGACCTTGGCGTTGACGGCATCTGGCTCACACCGATAATGCAGTCTCCTTCTTATCATAAGTATAATGTCATAGATTATAGAACTGTCGATGAGACCTTCGGTACAAACGATGATTTCAAAAAGCTGCTCGATGAAGCCCACAAAAGAGGCATCAACGTGATAATCGACCTTGTTATCAACCATACATCAAGAAAGTGTGAATGGTTCCAGAAGGCGATCGAAGAGCTGAAAGCAGGAAAGACCGACTGCTATGTGCAGTATTATAATTTTGAAAAGGGCAGAAAGGAAGACGGCTGGAGAAGTGCGAATGTTGACGATTGGTACTATGAAGGCCACTTTGACGATGATATGCCCGACCTCAACCTTAAAAACCCCGATGTCCGCAAAGAGATAGAGGAGATAGTAAAGTTCTGGCTGGATATGGGCGTTGACGGATTCCGTCTTGACGCTGTAATGTGGTTTGAAAATACTGACGGCAAACATTCGGCGTACGACCATGACGGCTCAATAGAGGATCTTAACTGGCTCTATTCTTATGCAAAAGGCATCAAGGAAGATGTCTATATGGTCGGCGAGTGCTGGAACGACAGCGGCGTGGTAATCGCAAATTACTATAAATCCGGACTTGACAGCCTGTTTAATTTCAGGGTGCAGGGTTCGGCAGGAAAGATCAATTCAACAGTAAACAGCAAGGATGCTGCCGGATATGTTGAGTTCCTTAAAAGCTGGCAGGACAGCATCAAGGAGAGAAATCCTGATGCTATAGACGCAAAGTTCCTCTCAAATCACGACACCATCCGCTCAGGAGAATTCCTTGTCGGCACAACAAAGAAACGTCTTGCGGCGGCACTCTATCTTCTTGCTCCCGGCACACCGTTCATATACTACGGTGAGGAGATCGAGATGGAAGGCAACAAGCCAGACCCGAATCTCAGAAGAGGTATGGTATGGTCGCTGACTGACGACACAGGCTATGTTAAGAGGATCCCCGACGGTACCGTTATGACGGAAGAACCGAAGGTTTCCGTCGAATCGGCTCAGAAGGACTCCGAATCACTTCTCAACTTCTATAAGAGACTTATCGTTCTCAGAAATCAGAACCCTGAGATCGCAAGAGGCGACATCACACCTGTAACATTCGGAGATGATATGCCGGATGCAGCCGGCTATATAGCAACATACAACGGAAGCAGCGTTCTGGTTGTATTCAACCTCAGCTCACAGACAAGAAAGGTGACTGTTCCGGATACCTTCAAGGTCAGCGAGGTAAGAGGCTACGCTCTTGCACATTCTGATTCCGACAGCTTTGCTGACGATGACGAGGACGAGCCATACAGCAACAAGATATCACTTTCCGGACAGAACCTCACGATGCCCGCTCAGAGCGTTTTTGTCCTCAAATAATCAGGGCTTTGCTACGAATCCCTCCGGGGGCTTCTCGCCACCGGACTCCTCGGCAGGAAGCAAGCTCCCTGCACCCGATTTTTTAACGGTATGTTCTTATTACAGAACGTACCGTTTGTTTTTTTATACTAATTTTCGATAAGAAGCTTTTTCAAAGAGTGCGGAAACACGGAAATCAATTTTGAAAAA
>DBWG01000093.1:0-454 GCA_002308635.1 Ruminococcaceae bacterium UBA1244
GCAACCGGCATAACATCAAATCTCATTTTTAACTTTTAACCTCCGGGATCTGTTTACGGGACATACGACGATCATTTCTGACCTGCCGGATCCATTTTCCTATTTTCTGCTAGTGCTAATTTTCTTTGTTGATATGACGTTTTGTGACGTGGACATCCACAAGCTGATCCTCTTTTTCAGTCAGTTCAAGAGGTGCCTTGTCCTTGTATTCATAGGGTTCCGTCATACCGTTGTATTTGTANNCGTAGATCATATAGACCGTAACGCCGGTAACAACGATGCTCACGCCGAGAGCAACAAGGATTATCTTGACCCAGTCCTTCTTTTTGCTGCTCTTTTCCGTGACTTCATATTCGTCATAGTCGAAATGATAATCATAGTCTACGTCAATGATCTCCGGTGATCCGTCATAATCAACGGTCACTACCTGAGCGGCGGGTTCTTCGACCGGCAG
>DBWG01000093.1:528-8134 GCA_002308635.1 Ruminococcaceae bacterium UBA1244
GAAACGGCTGCGGCTGCGGCGATCACGGCAAAGGTCCTTGAAAAATATTTCTTTATCATAACAGGAAATACCCCCCTATTATGCAGATTATCGTCAGGATAACAAACATGATCCCGCCGAAAGCAGCAAGCTTNNGCTTTGTTGAGCGGCAGCTCGCCGTAGTTCTTTCCGGTCTGACCGTTCATTGCATAGAGGTAATCTTTTCCGTTGTAGTTGTAGTTCATCATCCACACCGGCATCATGGCATACTGCCATTCCTCTTTGAGAGTTTTTGCATTAACGTTGTCGACCGTAACGGTGTCGTATCCTTCGATGGTACTCTTATAGATCTTCTTGCAGTATTCGAGAAGCTCGTTGTCAACATCCGCCTGAACGTCTGCACGCTCGGTGTTGCGCTTTTCTGCAAGGAAGCCGGAGAGATAAGCCATCGTAAAATCACGGAACTCTTTGTCATCGTATGGATTGACATACTTCAGAGCCTTGCTGTGTTCGCCCGAAAGAGCGGGATGAGGGAATCCTCTGAAGTCGATCTTTCCTGCACGCTTTATGCGGAATGTTTTGGTCTCGGTATATTCATCATCTCCGACTCTCCATGTACGGATCTTTTTTGCCGTTGCAAAGAGATTGCCGTCTTTGAGAGAATTTACGAGCCAATAGGGATAATATACGCCCCTGATCTTCTGCAGCTCTGAACCTGAGATAAAATCCTTTGGAAGGAATTTCTTTTTGCCGCAGAAATCAAAGAATTTGGTCTGGGCATCCTCTTCGGAGATCTTGAAGGGAATGACCTTGTTAGGCTTGAAAGCACCCGTAAGGCGGTTTGAGATCACTACCGGATTATGGCAGTAGATACAAAATGTTGCAGCGGTAGTCTTGTCAGTAATTACCTCTGCACCGCAGCTCTGACAGGTGTACATAACGGTATTTGATGCGAAGTCCTCAAAGCCCTGAGGCACCTCATCCTGAGGAACGTCCTCGGAAACAGCCTGCTGGTCAAGCTGCTGATCGAGGTTTCCGAATTTTGCTTTCAGTTCCTCCTCGGTAAATTCGCTGCGGCAGTATTCGCAAAAAAACTTGAGCTTTTTTGCGTTATACTGCAAAGGACCTTCGCAGTTTATACATTTGTAGGATAGTGTTTCCATAGGCAATATGTGTCAGACAGACACTTTTGTCACCTCTCTGTCATAGAAATAAGCAGAGTGTGAAACATGGAGCAAAGACACCCCACACTTCACACTCCACACTACATACTCGATCAGACCATATCGGCTTCGTTGATCGGGTCGCCGCAGTTCGGGCAGAACTTCGGGATGGCCTTTGTCATATCGGGTTCATATCCGCACTTGTCGCACTTGATCTTTTTGGGAGCTGAGGGTCTCGGCTTGCCGCAGTTCATACAGAACTTGCCGGAGTTTTCAGTTCCGCACTCACATTTCCATGAGCCGCCCTGAGGAGCCGGAGCGGGCTTGGGCTTGCCGCAGTTCATGCAGAACTTGCCTGTGTTGCCCTGAGTACCGCACGCACACGCCCATCCTGCTGCGGGAGCTGCCTGAGGCTGGGGCTGGGGCTGCTGATACTGCTGCTGAGCATACTGCTGCTGCATCTGCTGTTGCTGCTGCATCTGCATCTGAGCCATGTTGTTGTTTGAAGCGGCGTTCATAAATCCGCCTGCTGCGTTGAGTCCCATACCTACACCCATAAAGCCTGCCATAGAGCCGCCTGAATTGGAGCCGGCAGCCTCGATACCTCTTGCGATAGAGGTCTGGACGTATGTTTCTCTCATGCTGGGATCGTTGTAGATAGCAACACGGTTTCTCTCCTGAAGGAGCTTCTTGGTATCGTCGTCGTAAGAGATCTGTGTAATACCAACGTTCTTGATCTCGATACCTCTGTCCTGACGCCATACGCTGTCAAGAGCGTCACGCATATATTTGCAGAGCTGAGTTGTCTGGGTGGGTATTCTTGAAAGGGGCTGACCGAGAGTTGAAATGCTGCTGAGAGCCTCTCCGAGAGCGCCGAGATATTCTGACATAAATGTGTCGTCGAGGAAATCATCTACCTCAAGACCTACGCCGTCCGTAACGCACTCCGGAGGCATAACAGTGTTGAAGAACTTCCAGGGCTCAACGATCTGGAGCGAGAAAGTACCGAAAGCACGTACCATAACGTCGATCTTGTAGTGTTCGTCATAATAAGGAACGGGAGACTTTGTGCCGAACTTGATGCCTTCCATAGGTCTGAGGTTAAGATAGATAACTCTCTGTTCATGGTAGGTATTTCCGCCGAACTTGATCCTCTCCCATCCGTCCTTAAGGGATGCGCCGAACTCACCGTTCATAAGTGAGGGTGAAGACGAGTTTGATACCTTGTAATATCCGGGAACAGTCGTATAGTCAACAACCCTGCCGCCGTCTACAAGGCACATGAGCTGACCCGAAGCGACCTGGATCATAGATCCGTTGGATATAACATTGTTCATTCTTTTGGTGTTTGTGTTTCTGCCCTGACCGGCATCAGCAAAGATACCGGGAGCAACTGCGGTTCTCTGACCCATTCTTGATGGTCTGTACGCTTCAAGATAAGCGTCAGAAAGCTCTCCGCCGATGGCATTGATCGCAGCCTTAATGATTCCCATTTTTAACCATCTCCTGTAATGATATTTTGGTGCCGGAATTCCGGCTGACTGACTGAAAAAAGCCGTTTGTCAGGTGTCATAATAAGCCAAAAACTGCACAAAAAGCATAAAAATTCAGTTTATTGTATTTATTATACTATTATTCTTTTTATTTTGCAAGACCAATAAAAAAATAACAGAAAATACTTTGTTTCCGCAAAATGTTTGCGGCGGTGTTGCCTTTTTTTGAGAAATATACTATAATAGTTTTAATTATATAAAATTGGAACGGTATCTCGTTATGCTAAAAATATACAGTCTTTTCAAAAAGCACAGAAGGATAATACTTTTCTTTTGCGACATGGTATTGTGGAATCTGTCATACTATCTGTCGTTCTGCATACACAAAAACAATTTTTCTCTTCATGGAAACGAAAACGTATTTCTCACAGGACTTGCTGAGGTCAACATTTCGTTTGCCGTTGTGTTCCTGCTGTTCAGGCTATATGACAAAATGTGGCGATATGCCGAAACGGAGGATTTTTTCTTTGCGGCTATAGCCTCTCTGAGCGCAAACATCGTCTTTATGACGGCGATGATGATAACCGGCAGTCTGAACAGCGGCCTTGCGCTCAACTCCAAAACCTTCATAACAAACTCCCTGACCTCTACCCTGTTTGTGATGATGTTCAGGATAATCTACCGCCACAACAAAATACTCGAACGGCGCAGCCTTGCCCGAAAAGCAAAAAAGCGGCTCATGATAATCGGTGCGGGCGAAGGTGCGCTTTCCGTGCTGAACGAGCTTTCAAAATCTCCTGTCAACGAATATATCCCCGTCTGCATCGTTGACGACAACAAGGAAAAGCTCCACCGCCGAATTGCCGGCGTAAAGGTCGCAGGCACGACCTATGAGATAAAGGAGCTGTGTGAGGCTCTCGGCATCGAGGTAATACTCTTTACTATCTCACAGATAAGCATATCCGACAAAAAACGTATCCTTGACACCTGCGCCGAGACCCATCTTGAAGTAAAGATAATCCCAAATATCTATAACCTTATGACTTCCGGTGTTCCGATAACCTCATCTATACGTCAGGTCGAGGTCGAAGACCTTTTAGGACGTGAGCCGGTCGTATTCGACACCGAAAAATACGGCAGCTATATCATCGGTCAGACAGTCCTCGTCACCGGCGGCGGCGGTTCTATCGGTTCGGAGCTTTGCCGCCAGATCGCAAACCTCAGACCAAAACACCTCATCATTCTCGATATATATGAAAACAACGCCTACGACATTCAGCAGGAGCTTATCCGCAAGCACGGCTCTGATCTTTCCTTTGAGGTGCAGATAGCGTCTGTCCGTGACAAGAGAAAGCTTGACCATATATTCCGCACAAGAAAAATAGATGTTGTTTTCCATGCCGCAGCCCACAAGCACGTCCCGCTTATGGAAACAAACCCCGAAGAAGCCGTAAAGAACAATGTGTTCGGTACACTTAAAGTCGCCGAGATAGCAGACAAATATCACGTTAAAAATTTTGTACAGATATCCACCGACAAGGCGGTCAATCCGACCAACGTTATGGGTGCAACAAAGCGTATATGTGAAATGCTCATCCAGATGATGGGCAAAAAAAGCAAAACAAATTTTGTCGCCGTGCGCTTCGGAAACGTCCTCGGTTCAAACGGCTCTGTCATCCCGCTCTTTAAGGAACAGATACGCACAGGCGGCCCTGTTACCGTTACCCATCCGGATATAATCAGATATTTTATGACTATTCCGGAAGCCGTGTCGCTCGTCCTCACTGCCGGAAGCATCGCAAAGGGCGGCGAGATATTCATACTCGACATGGGCGAACCCGTAAAGATACGTGTCCTTGCCGAGAACCTTATCCGTCTTTCCGGCTTCAAGCCCCACGAGGATATCAAGATAGAATATACGGGTCTGCGTCCCGGTGAAAAGCTCTATGAGGAGCTTCTTCTCAACGAGGAGGGCATCACAAAGACCGACAACAAAAAGATCTATGTCGGCAGACCCATAGAATTCAGCGAAGAGGAACTTTTAAGAAAGCTGAAAACTCTTTATTATGCCGCCTACCGCAACAATAAAGATGAAGTCGAAATGCTCATCGAGGATATCGTCCCGACCTTCAAACACGCAACCAACGAAAATGCGGAACTGCCGGAGATCGAAGAGGACGATGACTGACAGTATCATAAATAACCCCGTCATTTACGTGTTTTTCTTGTAGATTATAAACGTTGTATTGTTCACGGAAATATGGTACAATAAACGGTGTCTGCCGGCGTTTGCCGCCGTCAGGAATTCAAGATCATAAACAGGAGGAATACAAAAATGACAGAAGAGATCAAAACTACCGCTGAGGTTTCCGAAGAGGAAGAAACCAAAGAAACTGCCGCACCCGAAGCTTCATCGGAAAGTACAGAGGAAACAAATGAAGCACCTGCAAAAAGCAAGAAAAAGAAAAGAGGTCTCAGCGAAAATGCCGTGGAGATACTTGTTGCAGTTTTTCTCGGCATCACAGCACTGCTCACTGCATGGGCAACATGGATAGGCTCGCTTCACGGAGGAAATCAGGCTACCAACTACACCACCAGCAACAACTTAGCTTCCGAAGGAAACTCCGAATACAATGCCGGAATGCAGCTTTATCTTTCCGACCTTATGGCATGGAACACGATAGTTGATTATTACTTCGAGATCGAGCTGGCAAATCTGGACAACAACACCGCAAAAGCCGCACTTATACAGGAAAAGCTCGATAGCTATATTGCTCAGAACTGCAGTCCGATACTTGCCGAAGGTCTTGTATGGGGAGATCAGAATCCCGATGCCGACAGCCCGTTTGAGATGCCCGGCATAACCGATAAGTACTTTGAAGACGCCAATCAGCTTCTTGAAGAATCAAGAGAAAAGCTTGAGGAAGGAAAGCAGGACAATTCAAACGGCGATGCCTATAACCTTGTAAACGTAATTTATTCAGTCGTACTGTTCATGCTCGGTATAGTCGGAGTATTCAAAAGACTGCCGAACCGCAAGGTCGTTCTGTGCATTGCAGTTGTTGCTCTCATTGCCGCAACTGTATATATGTTCACAATACCGATGCCGACAGGCTTTGACATCACAAGCTTCTTCGGCTGAAAATAAAATCAAGAAAGGAAAATTGTCATGGATTACAGAAAGGAATCACTCAAAAAGCACTATGAATGGAACGGAAAGATCGAGGTCATCTCCCGTGCGCCCATCACAAATTCAGAGGAACTGTCTCTTGCATATACCCCCGGTGTTGCAGAGCCGTGTCTGGAGATAAACAAGGATTATGAAAAATCCTTCAAGCTCACAAGAAGAAACAACCTCGTTGCAGTCGTAACAGACGGTACGGCCGTTCTCGGTCTCGGTGATATCGGCCCTGAGGCAGGTATGCCCGTTATGGAAGGAAAGTGCGCACTGTTCAAGGAGTTCGGCGACGTTGACGCTTTTCCGATATGTATCCGCTCAAAGGACGTTGACGAGATAGTAAGGACAGTTTATCTTATTTCCGGCAGCTTCGGCGGAATAAACCTTGAAGATATCGCTGCTCCCCGCTGCTTCGAGATCGAAAGAAAGCTCAAAGAGATATGTGATATCCCTGTTTTCCATGACGACCAGCACGGTACGGCGGTTGTTGTCGGTGCGGCTCTCATCAATGCTCTCAAGATAGTCAAAAAAGACATTGCAGATATAAAGGTCGTTGTAAACGGCGCAGGTTCTGCAGGAATAGCCATCACAAAGCACATCATGAACATGGGTGTTAAGAATATCGTTCTCTGCGACAGCGTCGGCGTTATATGTGAAGGCGATGATCGTCTCAACAGCGAAAAGGCAGCTATGGCGAAGGTAACTAACCGTGAACACCTCACCGGAAAGCTTGCAGACGCTATGAAGGGTACAGACGTATTCATCGGTGTTTCCGCTCCGGGTATCGTCAGCGAAGAGATGGTCGCATCCATGAACAAGGACGCTATCGTACTTGCCATGTCCAACCCGACACCAGAGATCATGCCTGATCTTGCAAAGAAGGCAGGCGCAAGGATAATCGGCACAGGACGTTCTGATTTCCCGAACCAGATCAACAATGTACTCTGCTTCCCCGGAATTTTCAGAGGTGCGCTTGACTGTCGTGCAAGAGAGATCAACGAAGAGATGAAGATTGCAGCATCAAAGGCAATTGCATCGCTTGTTGACGAAAACGAGCTTAACGAAGATTATATTTTGCCTTATGCTTTTGACAAGCGCATTGGCGAGACAGTCTCGAAGGCAGTAATAGAAGCTGCAAGAAATAGCGGCTCCGCAAGATTATAACTATCGTCAGCAAAAACACAAAAGTTTCGCCAGCCTTTTCAAAGNNGCCGTCCGCAGACGGCGAAATTCCTTAGCGTTCAAGCGCTCCGCAAGGGGTGAATTCCAAAACAGTCCTGTGGACTATTTTGGAAGAGGGGACGCCCTGCGCAAGAGGGCGTCCCCTTGTTGCCTGTCGGAAAAGACTATCCCGCTGCGAGCAGCAGCGCAGAATATCTATCCTCCCGGAGTGCTTGGAATCCTACTCCACCTATTCTTTTCCTTACAGTGCATGACAGAACGATAAACCCCCTCCGTCGCTTTGTGCCTTCCTCAGAGATGAAAGCTAAATTATAAAGGCAAAAAAAACGGTGCGCATCCTGACAAAACAGGTAACGCACCTTTTATTTTTTAAAAATGGAGTGAAACTATAAGCCGGGTTCTGTCGTGAACGACTATCTATCTTGGCAGGACGTTGCCGCCACTGCTCAGTGCCACCTGATCAAAGCCATCGGGCAGATGTTGAATGCTTTACTGCGGTGTTGCTCCGGATAGGGTTTACAGGGCCGCACAGTCTCCTGTGCGCCGGTGAGCTCTTACCTCGCCTTTCCACCCTTACCTGTCATAAGACAGGCGGTATATCTCTGTTGCAC
>DBWG01000056.1 GCA_002308635.1 Ruminococcaceae bacterium UBA1244
GTTCTCGGCTTGAATGCGCCGCCTCTCAGGAAGGCGGCACCCGCAGCCTTTACTCTTTCGGCAACATAGTTTATCTGTTCCTCTGTTTCTACCGAACACGGACCTGCCATTATGCACAGACTGCCGTCACCGATCTTCTGTCCGTTGGGGAATTCAATTATGGTATCATCAGGATGGAACTTCCTGTTTGCCTTTTTGTACGGCTCCTGAACACGCTTTACGCTCTCAACGACTTCCTGAGCATTTACCCAGTCCTCATCTATGCGTGTGGTATCGCCGACAAGTCCTAAAACGGTAGACTTATCGCCGTCAGATACGTGTACACGGACATTGTACTTTTCCTCAAGAACTGCCTTGAACAGCGTTACCTGTTCCTTTGTTGCGCCCTGTTTTACTACGATGATCATTTTTTATTCCTCCGTTTTTCCTTTTTATATTTCCGCCATGATCTGCATACATATCTGCATAGGCGATTGGTTCGCATCAATGACTACATCCGCAGCTTCCCTGTAGAGCGGCAAACGTCTGCTGTAAAGCTCACGCATCGCCTCTTCTTTATCCGGACGGTCAAGCAGCGGTCTTGTCGTGTCGTTTCTGAGCCTTTCAGACACGACCTCTACGGGAATATCGAGCAGGACTATAGTTCCGCTTTTTTTCAGCACTTCAACATTTTCCGGAAACGTCAGCGTCCCGCCGCCCGCAGCGAGGACAACGCCTTTTTTTGCGGCAAGTTCCTTTGAAGCTTCTCTTTCGAGCTGCCTGAAATAGTCTTCGCCGCTGTCCTCAAATATTTCCGACACTGTTTTGTTTTCCTTTTTTTCTATGTATTTGTCAAGGTCAACAAATGCCATACCCATCTTTCGGGAAAGCAGGCTGCCTATGGTGCTTTTGCCGCAGCCCATGAACCCGCACAGGATAATATTCTTTTTTGCCATTTTATCTATTACCTCCGTCAGCAGAATAACCTTTTCTGCTCTTTTGCACTGTCCTCGATAAGCTGATCCATATCATCGGGATCGTATACTGTTCCGTCCCATATCTCGTGAGCTGCCGCCGCCTGCCACACGAGCATCGACATTCCTCCGACAGCCTTTGAACCGTTGGCTTCCGCTGCCTGTATCAGCCTTGTTTTCAGCGGATTATATACCGCATCGAAAACAGCTGCGCATTTTGAAAGCGTCTTTTCCGGAACAGCCATGCCGTCAGTTTTCGGATACATCCCGACAGGCGTAGCATTTATGAGCAGGTCTATGTCACCGCCGAGTCCGGAAATAAGACATACGTTTACTTTTTCCGTTTCAAGCTTTTTACTGATCTCCTCAGAAAGAGCCGCTGCTTTTCCGGTGCTTTCGGGTCTTACGGCAAGGGTAAGGTCACAGCCCGCAAGCACGGCTTCATAGGCGAATGTTCTTGCGGCTCCTCCGCATCCGACAATGACTGTCCTGCCTTTCAGCGGCACTCCGCCGTATGAGAGCGCCTTTAAAAAACCGTCGGGATCGGTAGTAAAGCCCTCACGTACACTCCCGTTCCTTACGGTGTTCACGGAACCGTAGAGAGCGGCTTTTTTGTCGAGACTGTCAAGCAGCGGTATTATCCTCTGTTTGTTGGGTATCGTAATATTATATCCGGCGAGCTCATTGAGTTCCTTTATCCTGACAGGAAGGTCTTCGGGTGCAACATCGAGGATCGTATATTCACCTTCCTCTCCGGCAAGCTCAAAAAGACGGGAATGGATAAACGGTGACATGGTATGTCCGATCGGGTGTCCGATCACCGCAAAGCGTCGTTTTGACATTTTTTTCATCCTTTCTTTTATGCAAATGCACAAAAAACCGTCTTGCAATAAAAAAAATTATAATTCATAGAGAAAATTGCAAATTATATATTGACAAACTGATAAATAACTTATAAGATTTGAGTATAGAAAAAGTTGTGCTCAGCAAGTCGGTCTGATCCGCCTCCCTATTGTAGCACAAAGAATAATTTTTGTCTATAATACAAATGCAAAAGCACAATTTTTACTTTTATTTTTTTAGGAGGAGTTACCAATGGTATTTGAGAAGGTAAAGGCAATTCTTAGCGAGCAGTTTGACGTTGAAGAGGACAAGATCACTTCTGAGACCTCTCTCATTGATGATCTCGGAGCCGATTCTCTGGATGTTGTTGATCTTCTTATGTCGATCGAAGACGAGTTTGAGGTCGAGGTTCCTGATGAGGAGATCGAAAACATCAAGACTGTCAATGATCTTGTTAAGTACATCGAAAACAACAAGTGATCCACAAAACCGGCTGCATTTATTGCAGCCGCTATTTTTTTGCGATTTTGCTATTGAAAAATCTCTTTGCAGATACTATAATAGATATCGTATATTTTCTAACTAAAGAGAGGATTGAAACCGATGGCACAACAGAAAAAAATGGTAGAGGCGATCACATCGAGAGATGTCGATTTTGCAAAATGGTATACCGATATCGTAAAAAAAGCCGAGCTTGTCGATTATTCCGGAGTCAAGGGCTGCATGGTCATAAGACCCTACGGATACGGCATCTGGGAAAATATCCAGCATGATCTCGACAGGCGCTTCAAAAAGACCGGACACGAAAATGTATATATGCCGATGTTTATTCCCGAAAGCCTTCTCCAGAAGGAAAAGGATCACGTTGAGGGCTTTGCTCCCGAATGTGCATGGGTAACGGTCGGCGGAAGCGAGACCCTGACCGAGCGCCTTTGTGTGCGCCCGACCTCCGAGACACTTTTCTGCGAGCATTATTCAAAGATCGTAAATTCATACCGTGACCTGCCCAAGCTTTACAACCAGTGGTGTTCTGTAGTCCGCTGGGAAAAAACGACACGTCCGTTTCTGAGAACTTCCGAGTTCCTCTGGCAGGAAGGCCATACGCTTCACGAGACAGAACAGGAAGCAAGAGAGGAAACTCTCCGTATGCTCCAGGTCTACACTGACTTTTACAGGGATACCCTCGCTATCCCCGCTGTTACGGGCCGCAAGACAGAAAAAGAAAGATTTGCCGGTGCTGTAGAAACATACACAATCGAACCTATGATGCACAACGGCGTTGCTCTTCAGGGCGGTACATCCCATTATTTTGGTGACGGTTTTGCAAGAAGCTTCGACATCACATTTACCGGACGTGACAACACTCTCCAGTATCCGTTCCAGACATCATGGGGCGTTTCAACAAGAATGATCGGCGCTATCATCATGGTTCACGGCGATGACGACGGTCTTGTACTCCCGCCGAAAATCGCTCCGATACAGGTCGCAGTCATTCCTGTTGCACAGAAAAAGGAGGGCGTTCTCGAAAAGGCGGCCGAACTGAGAGACCGTCTCATTGACAAAGATCTCCGAGTCAAGATGGACGACAGCGACAAGGCTCCCGGATGGAAGTTCAGCCAGTACGAGATGCTCGGCGTTCCGGTAAGAATCGAGATAGGCCCGAAGGATATCGAAAACAACCAGTGCGTACTTGTCCGCCGTGACACCCGTGAAAAGACCTTTGTATCTATCGACAATGTAGAGGAAGCTGTAGAAAAAATGCTTGCTGACATTCACGAGAGTATGTACAATGCTGCGCTCAAAAATCTTGAAGAGAAGACTTTTGTTGCTCTTACTCACGATGAATTCATCGACATTGCCGCAAATAAGCCCGGCTTCATCAAGGCAATGTGGTGCGGCGATTCAGCCTGCGAAGACCAGCTCAAGGACGAAACAGGCGGTGTAAAATCAAGGTGCATACCCTTTGTAGAAGACCACCTCAGCGATGTATGCGTCTGCTGCGGCAAGCCCGCCAAGCACATGGTATACTGGGGCAAACAGTACTGAGCGGCAAGCTTCCGCTCCCGACTTCGTGCTGAAGCTCTGTAACAAATCACACTTCTGCGCCTCAGCACAAGTAATTATATTGTTTTCAAAAAACGCATATTCTCCGCACTATTGGAGAATATGCGTTTGTTATTGCATCATAAGTGAATATATATCATCACAGCGTTCTTCGATATCAAAGAGTTTCTTTCCGTCTCCGCTGAGCTTTGCCCTGTCTGCATGGCGGGTAATGATCGGAAGTGACGAGCGTTTTTTCATTCCGTGAAGGACTTCACGTCCTCTTTCACTGAATCCAAGAAGTCTTATATACTGCGGCGGTATAAGACATTCATCATACGTCAGCATCAAAACAGCGTGCATGACGCTCCTTCTTATGCGTGAAAGAGTATACCGCTTACATTTTGCCGCTTCAAGAAATTCTTTCACGGAACGTGATGTCCGTGACGCTTTATAGAACCTGTTCTCAAGTCCCTCGCTCATGTCCGGCAGCTTTGAATAATCTTCCTTTGCCATTGTCCTCAGACGGTAAACTGCGGCAGGCTCAAAATCTTCCAGACGCTTTCCGGAACAGGGTGCGGATGAGAATATCTCCAGCGCCTTTTCAGGAACAAACTCTTCAAAATCCTGTCCTGCACTTATCCTGCTGCGGATATATGAAGCCGATGCAAATTTTCCTTCGGGCGTTTCTCCGTCATGGGACGCTCCGACACGAAGAACAGTCTGCGGTACGATACCGCTCCGTATTGCCGCAAGTGCCTTGATATATTCACAGGCAAGTATATTGTTGGGTTCTCTCAGAACAGAAGATACATCTTCTCCGAATATTTCGCACACTGCTTTTTCTCTTGCAAGCGCAAAAGTCATTCCCTGTGAAAGATAGGAGCCTAAAGCATTTTTTACGGAATCGTCCTCAGCGGCTCCGGCTGCACGTTTCAGAAGTCCGGTATCGCCGCATTCGCTGCCGAAAAATATTGAGTCAACGATACCTGTGCTGTCAAGGAGCGTCACTCCACCAAATGCAAAGCGTTCAGCTCCTGCACAGGCATAAGTTACGGGCAGTTCTATCACGATATCCGCTCCGCAGGCAAGCGCTGCCTTTGCACGGGTATGCTTTTCAAAGGCGGCAGGCTCTCCACGCTGTGTGAAATTCCCGCTCATGCAGGCAATAATGCAGTCATATCCCAATTTTCTTATGCTGTCGAGCATATATTTGTGTCCGTTATGGAACGGGTCGTATTCGCAGATAAGTGAAGCTGTTCTCATTTTGTTTCTCCATTAAAAAATATTGTATAATAGTCAAAAAAATGTTGAATTCGGACGGCTTTTGTATTATATTATATATATAATCAAAATTTTTGCAATAGGGGTTCTCTGAAACGTGTCAGACAGGTGCTTTTGGAGGCTCCCGGAAAACAGGAGGATCGCAAAATATGAAAATTCTCGTCATCAATGCAGGAAGCTCATCCATGAAGTATCAGCTCATCGACATGACTGATGAAAGCGTTCTCGCAAAAGGCAACTGCGAGAGAATCGGTATCGACGGCCATTTCAAACACACAACAGGCGACGGCAGAGTTTTTGAGACTGATGTTGATATGCCTAACCACACTGAGGCTTTTGTTCAGATCAAAAACGCTCTTATCAGCGATGAATACGGCGTTGTAAAATCTCTTGATGAGATCGCAGCAGTAGGCCACCGCATAGTGCAGGGCGGCGCTCTTTTCAGCAAGTCCGTTATAGTTACGGAAGAAGTCGTAAAGGGTATTGAGAGCCTTATCCCTCTTGCACCGCTCCACAATGCCGCTCATGTTCAGGGCATCAGAGCCTGCCTTGAAGTTTTCGGCGACAAGGTGCCGGAAGTCGTTGTATTCGACACAGCTTTCCATTCAACAATGCCAGAAAAGGCATTTATCTATCCCGTACCCTATGAATACTATGAAAAGTATGCTGTTCGCCGCTACGGCTTCCACGGAACATCTCACAGATATGTTTCCGGCCGCTGCGCAGAACTCATGGGCAAGGATCTTAAAGACATAAAGCTCATCACCTGCCACCTCGGAAACGGTTCTTCCATCACCGCTATCAAGGACGGCAAGGTAATAGACACAAGTATGGGTCTTACTCCTCTTGACGGCATTATGATGGGCACAAGAACAGGTTCTCTTGACCCGTCAGTAGTAACCTTCATCGCAGAGCAGGAACACCTCTCCGCAGAAGATATGGATACACTTCTCAACAAGAAGTCAGGCTTCCTCGGTATTTCCGGAGTATCCTCTGACGACCGTGACGTTACTGCCGCTGCGGAAGCAGGCAACAAGAGAGCGCAGCTTGCTATTGACATCCTTGAGTATGATATCCTCAAATATATCGGCAGCTATACAGCAGTTCTCGGCGGAGTTGATGCTATCGTATTCACCGCAGGTATCGGTGAGAACCAGTGCTCACACCGCAGCAGCGTCTGCCATGCTCTTGAATTCATGGGCGTTAAGATCGACGATGAACTCAATGCACAGATGATAAGAGGCAAGGAAGGCAAGATCTCCAAACCCGATTCAACAGTAGACGTTTTCGTCATCCCCACAAACGAAGAAATAGTTATCGCAAGAGATACAATGGCTCTTGTTACAAAATAAAAACCCATAAAACACTTTCAGCCGCCTGTTCAACAGAACAGACGGCTGTTTTTTATTCCACCATGAAGTATGTAAACGCCTGACCGAGCAGCATTCCTCCTATGCTAAAGCACACATTGTATACCGCCATATTTCCAAAAAGCGGGATACTGAAATTTGAGATCCCCGCAGTGGATATTGAATCCACTGCCCTGTATGACAAAAATACAGTTATACCCGTGATGATCAATACAATCAATATCGAAACACCAGTTACCGCAAGATATTTTACTGCACCGTGCAGTATATTATCCTTTTTTATCGCCGACATCGTCAAAATGCCCATAAGGAAACCCGGCACAAAAACCATCAGACGAAATGCCGGAATAAAGATCAGACCCAGCCACATCAGCACAAAGCCGACCGCAGATGTCACAAGTCCTATTTTCAGACACGGTTTTACCATATCCTTTAATGATCTGTAAGCTGTCTTTTGTTTTTTTATTCTTTCCTTTTCCATTTGGCGAAAATGCTCGATCTGTTCCTTATGCTTTTCGGCAAGTCTCTCTTCATCACGGCATATACCGCAGAGTATCTCCGCACCGCTGTTTTTTGTCACTGTTTTTACATCAGTGACCCTTTTGCAGCGCATACATACCGGCAGGAGATCGTATTCCTGACTGATACGTTCAATAACAGAAACTACATTAAAAAGCCTGTCGGCATTTTTATCATTAATAGGCTGAGACGATATCACTTTTATTGTGCTGTCTGAAAAAGAAGCATATATGCCTGAGATCTTCTCAACGCCATCCCTGAGCGACCTGTCAATTATATTTTCTCTGCCAAAATCAGGTGATGTGCATGGAACACGGACAACAAATCCTGTATCCGTCTCTTCAAGCAGCAAAACAAGCTCTCCAATCTGTTTTGAATAGCATCCGTCTCCGATTTTTCTGAGATCCGCTTCGGAAAGTATCCTATAATTTATCATAATATCAGCCTGCACTTTCTGAACAACGGTCAGGAGGTTACAAGAACGCTCTTTCCGAAGGAATCAATAACAACTATCGCAGGAAAATCCTCCACCTCAAAACGGTATATCGCTTCAGTTCCGAGATCCTCATAAGCAAGTATCTCGGAGCTTTTTATGCTCTTTGAGATGAGTGCCGCCGCACCGCCTATCGCCGCAAAATATACCACTCCGTTTTTCACCATCGAGTCAATAACTTCCTGACTCCTTGCACCCTTTCCTATCATGCCTTTGAGTCCCCTGTCAAGAAGTGCGGGAGTATATTTGTCCATGCGGTAGCTTGATGTAGGACCGGCAGGGCCTACTGCGTGACCGGGCTTTGCCGGAGCAGGACCGACATAGTATATAACTTCGCCTTCAATATTCACGGGCAGAGGTTCGCCCTTTTCGATAAGCTCATAAAGACGCTTATGCGCCGCATCACGTCCTGTTATCACCGAACCGCTCAGCAAAACGCTGTCGCCTGCACGAAGGTCTTTTATAACATCGTCCGTAAGCGGGAGTTTTATTTTCTTTATCATGTTCAGACACTCTCCTTTCCGTCATATCTCTGTTTCGCCGTGACGTGCGGCATGACAGCAGATATTTACAGCAA
This sequence comes from Ruminococcaceae bacterium UBA1244, assembly GCA_002308635.1. Taxonomy (GTDB): domain Bacteria; phylum Bacillota; class Clostridia; order Oscillospirales; family Acutalibacteraceae; genus UBA1213. Next base: position 8,083 of record DBWG01000056.1, read on the forward strand.
CCGGCATTCCGGCGATATGCGTCGGGTATGTCTCAATGTTCACACCGAGAGCCGTTGTTTTTCCTCCGAGACCGGCAGGACCGAAACCGGTCTTGTTTATCTCGTCAAGAAGCTCATCCTCAAGCTGTGCATAGCGGCTGTCGGGGTTGTGAGTGTCTATCGGACGGAGAGTAGCCTTCTTTGCAAGCATTGCCGCCTTTTCAAATGTGCCGCCGATTCCGACTCCAACAACGATAGGCGGACAAGGATTCGGGCCTGCATATTTTACAACATCCATGATGAACTTCTTTACGCCTTCTATGCCCGCTGACGGGGTGAGCATTTTTATCGAGGACATATTTTCACTGCCGAAGCCTTTGCATCCGCCGAGTATTTTTATTTTATCTCCGCTGACGATAGTCGTGTAGATAACAGCAGGAGTATTATCCTTTGTATTTACTCTTTCAAATACGGGATCGCTGACAACGGATTTTCTGAGATAGCCGTCAATATAAGCCTGACGTACACCTTCCTGAACAGCGTCCTCAAACGTGCCGTTTTCGATGACGACATGATCGCCGTATTCCACAAAAAGTATCGCCATACCCGTGTCCTGACAGATCGGGACTTCCTCGGACGAGGCTATCCTGTGATTTTCAAGAAGCTGGTCAAGCACATTCTTTCCGATGGGCGATGTTTCGTTTTCCTTTGCGGTCTCAAGCGCACAAAGGATATCCTTTCCGATATGGTAATTCATATCCATGAACAGTTTTTTTACTGCCGATGTGATCTCAGCGGCATTTATTTGTCTTATATTCATCTGTTTCTCTCCTTTGCTTTTGGATACGCTTTTCATTATAGCTGAAAAGTGTCCGTCTTTCAAGTACCCATATTACACATACAAACAAAAAATTCAGGGATCCCAAAAAAGGAATCCCTGTTCAAATATATTAATCATTTTTGTAGTCGTACAGTACTTCTGTTTTACGATTAGTCCAATCAGTTGTGTCCTGAACTATATACCTGACTACTGCCTTGTCCCTTTCAGTGTAATTATCCGCACTTATTGAAGCACGTACATTCGGTTCACTGCTTTGCAAAGTATAAATCCAACCCAGCTGAGGCTGCTGTAATCTGTCAAACCCGTCAAGAATATAACGGCTTCTTGTAACTCCTGCCTGAGGAGCGGCAGTTTTGGATTCCTCAATTATCTGCATTGCCTTTTCAATAGTAAGACCTCCGGCGGAGTGATCGGTAGGATCAAATATAACTTCTCTTATCATATCTGTGCTTTCGCTGTCAGGCTTAACATAGGTCAGAACTGCATATTCATCATAGACGGAATAGAACGAAACTATTTCAAGCAGGTCATCAGAATCTCCGTCAAGCAAGAAACATGATGTTTCCAGAAAAGCTTCATCCGTTGGTCTTTGCCAGTACTCTTCCGGTATACTCCAGTCAGTTTTCTCTATACTGCGGAGTTCATCAATGATATACCGGCTTCTTGTAACACCTGCTTTTGGTGCTTCTGTTTCGGATTTTGCAATAACATTCTTTACATAGTCAAGAGTAAGTCCGCAGGAATTATCCGCTGTGGGAACGAGCAGATCCTGATACATCTTCAAGCGATTACCTGTCCCGTCAGGAACTAAATGCTCATAGCGAATGTATGCAGCGTCAGCACCGACACTGTATATCCTTATTTTGGGTTCTGAATCCGGAGTGTCATCGCTGAGTCTGTATCCGACAGAGTTGTTTCCGTTGTTGAAGTGCTTTTCGACAGCGTCGAGCTTTTCGATGATATACTGCTTTCTGGTCTGACCGAGAGCGGGCGCTTCGGTCTTGGAATCGCTTATCACCTTTTTGACTGTTTCAAGATCAAGAGGATAAACAGTTTCCTGTTTTTCCTTTTCGGCGAGCTTCTTTACCGCTGCATCAATGAATTTTTTGTCTGTCAGGTCAACAAGAAGCTCTGTGCCGGTGATCTTTCCGTTTGCATCGTATGTGGAGCAGGTAACAGTTTTGCCCTTGTTTGTCACTACGATCTCTTCAGTGCGTGTCTGCTCAGTGTCGGAGTTCCAGTAGGTATACTGGTAGTATTCCAACTTGTCCGGAAAATACTGTATGTCATATATGCCTTTGAGGATATAATAAGCGGGGCTCTTTTTCATTTTGATTATATCATCGCTTTTGTCATAATATGTCAGTCCGGGCTGTGACATAGCATAGTCGATTATCTTTCTGACCTTCTCTATGGTCAGCTTGGGTCTGCTCGGGTCGGTTATCCCTAAAGCGACGCTTTTGAGGTAGCTGTATTCGGTGTATCGGTTGCCCAAATAAGCCTCGGTATCCGTAAGCAAAAGGTACTTGTCAAGCTGTTCCGTCGTCAGGTCGGGAAAATCGGTGCTGAGCTGTCCGGTAATATATTCTGCATAAGCGCCGGAAATATTTCTCAGCCTTTTGAGCGAATGATCTGACGGCTGTGCATCGGAAGTCTTTGAGTCGTCTGCCGCAAGGCTGTAATATCCTTTATCCTCCTGACCTTCTTCGATATTGAACGGGACACTCAGATGGAGCTTTAGTTCATTTTCCTTATCCGATTTGCCCAGATAAGTGAACAATGACTGTGTTTTTACGGTTCCGGTCTCCTTGTCGTATTTGCTGTATACATTATTCGGGAAGGTTATCCACTCGTCCTGACCGTTGAGATAGAATGTCGCTCCTCCGGGCATACCGCTGCCTGACCAGCCGTAGTCTGAATGTATCTCCTTTATTTCGCCGTCAATATTGACTTTTGACGGGCCGAAATCACTGCTGAAGTACCGATTGGAATCATCCTCAACAGGATTCTCAAGCGCATCCAGAAACTGCTCCAGCGTGATTCTGAACGCTGCATCGCTGATAAAGTTATCGGGAGCATACCATTCTCCAAAACCATAGCCCGTATAAGGGGCTGCTTCATAAAACGCCCTGTATTTCTTTCTGGTCTCTTCATCGTAATTTTTATTTATTGCTGATATCAGTTCGTTTATGTCAAAGTTTGTTAAGCCGGCTTTATCGGAACTCAGAGAGAAGTTCCTTTTGAACGAACAGTTTAGTACAAGCTTGTAATTTTCCTTGAATCCATCCGTCCAATAGGGATGTTCGTCAATACGCCTGAACATTGTATCAAGCATTTCCGTAAGTTCTTCCCTGCTCAGTTCTTCATTGAGCGCCCTGTACATATCAAGGTAGTTGCTCCTGATAACATCGTAAGCGGCATTCTCAAACGGCTCTCCGACTTTGTGCAGTGAGATTATATCGTTTTTGCGAAGATCACTGAGGATTTTTTCAAAATGCTCGTCACCGGTACTGTAGAGAATATCAAGGGATTCATGCTGCCCGTCATCTGATGAACTGCTCTCATCAGTTTTTTCCGCACTCTCGTCCGCTGACGAAGCGTTTTCGCTTTCCTGAACGGAAACAGGGTTCGGAGATGTGCAGGCTGCCGCCGTTAGCATCAGCACTATCAACACGCACAGTGCAACTGTCGCCTTTTTGGGCTTTTTGTAGCGGAGTATGTTTTTTATCCTTGACTTTACCGTTGTTTCTCCGAATGCAAGCGGAGCTGCCGTAACCGGATTTCTGCCGGCACTGCAGTTTATAAGGGCTGTCGAATACGCTTTTTTGCGGAAGCCGTTCTTTCTGATGACACGCTCGTCACAGGCGGCTTCAACGTCACTTATGAACATCACAAACGCCGCCCACACAAGGGGATTGAACCAATAAACAGCCAAAAATACAAACGCAAGCGGCTTTGAGATGTAGTCAAGTCTGCCGATATGCGCCTGTTCGTGAGCAAGAACATAAGGCATATCGTCATCGCTGAGGTTCTCGGGAAGATATATTTTCGGGCGGAATATTCCCAGAATAAACGGGCTGTCAATGCTTTTGCAGCGGCAGATATTGTTCCTTACGTGTTCCGCACCCCGTACCCTTCTGTGAAGCCTGATACTGCCAATAACGCCATATATCAGCATTGCGGCAAGACCTGTGATCCATATTGCGGAAACGACGGCAATAGATCCTTCGTCCAGACTTAAATGAAAACCTTCATGTACATTGTTTTCCTCTGACAAAGTTTCTGATTCAGCGGCAGGCGGAACGGCCTTTTCGGGCTTTATCTCATCTGCCTTAACACTGTCTGCGGATGAAGGCTCCTGTCTTTCAGGTATAATTATTCCCGATGGGGAAAACGGCGACGGAATAGCATTATCTTTAAGATTTTCAGGGCGGCTTATCTCCTGCATAGAGGGATTGTCCCTTTTAGGCATGAACGGAAGGGAATACTCCTTTTCGGACTCCGCATCCTGAATTACAGACTGTTCCGGTTCTGCATCGGAAACTTCCGTTTTTTCCGTCACGCTCACCACAGGTTTTTCGGAAATATTTGTGCTGTCACTGTCTGATGCCGCCGAAAAACTCAGCACCGAAAACGGTACTGCAAGACGCAAAGCAGCAACTGCCCACAAAAGACAGAAAAACGACTTGGGTGCTTTTCTGAAAATAAGTCTGATAAAAATAATAAGAACGATCAGGATGCTTGTGACAAAGCACCCGTTAAGAAGAAGCAAAAATACAGTTTTCATTCCGTTCCCTCCTCATATTCATCTACGATACGGCGAAGCTCCGCTATATCCTCGGATGAAAGCTTTTTGCGTGACGCAAACGCCGCAACGAATGCCGGAAGAGAACCGTCAAATGTTTCCTTCACAAACTGCTCGCTCTGAAGTGAAAAATAATCCTTCCGTGAGATCAGAGATGTGACAGTTCCCTTGACATTCTGAAAAATGCCTTTGTTGCAAAGGCGCTTCAAAACGGTAAAGGATGTTGTTTTTTTCCAGCCGAGAGCCTCCTCGCTCTTTGCGGCAAGAAGACTTGAAGAGATCGGCTCATTCTGCCAGATAATATCCGCAAATTTTGCCTCTGCGCTTCCTGCTTTCAGTTCACTCATAATATCACCTCCGTTTGTATTCTACATCATGTAGTATAATCATATATTACATGATGTAGAACAGAATGTCAAGCAATTGCATAACGATGATCCGCTAAATTTTTATGGACATTTTTGTTATATTTTTCAGGACTGAGACCGTAAAAACGTTCTGCCCCATGAATATTATTATATTGAACAGCGCATGGTTTTTCAATCATTTTTGTTGCTAAGAGATGTGATTTGTGCTAATATTTATATATCTGAAAAAAGGAGGTTTTTTTATGGACAAAAAGGCTTGCGCTCTGATACTCGCAGGCGGCGAAGGAAAAAGAATGAAGTCGGACCGTCCGAAGGTGCTTTCCGAGGTGCTTTTCAAGCCGCTCATCCGCTGGGTGATAGATGCCGTAAAGGAGGCGGGTATCGAAGACATCTGTGTTGTGACCGGCAGTAAACGTGAATATGTTGAGGAATATCTCGGTACTCTGCCATTTGAAGTTGATACCGTTTTTCAGTCCCAAAGGCTCGGCACAGGCCATGCAGTTATGACTGCATCGGATTTCCTTAAAAAGAACAGCGGTCAAAAGGTGCTGATACTCAACGGCGATGCTCCGTTTATTTCGGCGGAGACCATACGCTCTGTCATAGACGCTTCCGAAAACAGCGTTTGCACAGTTGTTTCGGCTGAGGTAAAAGACCCCTTCGGATACGGAAGGATAGTCCGCAAGGAAGACGGCATATCTCTGAAAGCCATAGTTGAAGAAAAAGAGGCCGATGACGAAACAAAAAAGATCAGGGAAGTCAATTCCGGCGTTTACTGCTTTGATACCGATGCTCTCTGCTATGCTCTCTCAAAAATCACCCCAAGCGAAAAAACCGGTGAATACTATCTCACCGACACCATCGAGATACTCCAGACCGAAGGAAAAAGCGTTATCGCATTTCTTGCAGAAAACTCCGATTCCGTTCTCGGTGCAAATGACTGCGTTCAGCTTTCTCAGCTCAACGAAATAGCCCGCCGCCGCATCCTCGAAATGCACATGAAAAACGGCGTTAATATCCCCTGCACGGACGGTGTCATCATCGGAACAGACGCTGTCATCGGTGCTAATACGGTGATCCTTCCATCAACTATAATAAGAGGAAAAACCAGGATCGGCTCATTCTGTGAGATCGGGCCTGCGGCAGTTCTCGAAAACGCTGTCGTTGAGGATAATTCCGTTATCAGGAAATAATATCCCTGTTTTCCATCCTTGCCCCATACTTTGCCGCAGCGGACAGTATGGGGCAATTTTTTATTTGTGCATAATAAATCATAATCCGCTGAAAAAAGACATTTTTTACATAAAAGATACAATTATTTTGTTTTGCGGTTTCATTCCTGCTTAACTGCTTGATTTTTCTTCCAAATCGTATTAAAATGAGTGTATGTATTTTTAAAGAAACCGGAAAAATCGGTAAAATCAAAAATGGGGAGACGAGTTAAATGAACTTTCACGGCAAGGATATCAAAATCTTTACCTGTAATTCCAACAGACCTGTTGCACAGCAGATCGCTGCCTGTCTTGGCATCCCGGTAGGCAAATCCGAGGTTACCTGCTTCAGCGACGGCGAGATCGCAGTTTCGCTTCACGAATCAGTAAGAGGATCAGAGTGCTTTATCGTGCAGTCCACCTGTGCACCTGTCAACGACAACCTTATGGAGCTGCTTATCATGATCGACGCTATGAAACGTGCTTCAGCAGCAAGCATCACCGCAGTTATCCCTTATCTCGGATATGCACGTCAGGACAGAAAAGCTAAGGCAAGAGATCCGATCTCTGCAAAGTTAGTTGCAGACCTCATCACTACCGCAGGCGCTGACCGTGTTCTTACAATGGACCTTCATGCTGCACAGATACAGGGCTTCTTCAATATTCCCGTTGACCACCTTGTCGGCGCTCCTATCCTTGCAAGCTACTTCAAAAAGAAGATCGGTGAAGATACAGAAGACTATGTTGTAGTTTCTCCCGACCTCGGCTCAGTCACAAGAGCAAGAAACTTTGCTACACGTCTCGGCTGCCCGATCGCTATCATCGACAAGAGACGCCAGAGAGCAAATGTCTCTGAGGTAATGAACATCATCGGTGAAGTAAAGGGCAAGAAGGTAATACTTGTTGACGATATGATCGACACGGCAGGCACACTCTGCAACGCTGCTCAGGCTGTTGTTGAAAGAGGCGGCGCTACTGAGGTATATGCCGGCGCTACTCATGCCGTTCTTTCAGGTCCTGCTATCGAAAGAATAAAGAACAGCGTTATCAAGGAAGTAATCCTTCTTGACACCATCAACATTCCTGAGGATAAATATCTCGACAAGTTCACAACTCTCCCCGTTGCTCCGGTATTTGCTGAGGCTATCGAGAGAATTTATGAGGACAAACCCGTTTCTTCCATCAGCATCTGATGATCACAGAACATACAAGGCTCCCGACTTTGACAGCCGGGAGCTTTTTGTTGACAAAACACATACAGACAATTATAATAGATACATAAAATCTTTCATTAAAAAGGAGATATTGCAATGACGATACTTGTTACAGGCGGAGCCGGATATATCGGCAGCCACACTTGCGTTGAACTTCTTAATGCAGGCTATGACGTTGTTTGCGTTGACAACTACTATAACAGCGTGCCTGAGGTGCTTAACAGGGTAGAAAAGATCACCGGAAAGACAATAAAAAAATACGAATGTGACATACGTGACAGAGAAGGCCTCGAAAAGGTCTTTGCCGAAAACAGCGTTGACGCTGTAATACACTTCGCCGGACTGAAGGCCGTCGGTGAATCATCAAAGCTCCCGCTGCTCTATTATGAAAACAATATCTCCGGCAGCGTCGTTCTTTTTGAAACTATGGAAAAATCCGGCTGCAAAAAGATAGTTTTCAGCTCATCCGCTACCGTCTACGGAAACAACCCCATCCCCTACAAAGAGGATATGATAACCGGAGATGTAAGCAACCCGTATGGAAGAACAAAGCATTTTATTGAACAGATACTCGGCGATGTCTACAGGGCAGACAGCGAATGGAGCATCTCTCTCCTGCGCTATTTCAACCCCATCGGCGCTCACGAAAGCGGTCTTATCGGTGAGGACCCCAACGGCATACCAAACAACCTTATGCCCTATATCGCAAGAGTCGCTATCGGCAGACTGCCTCAGCTTACCGTTTTCGGCGGCGACTATGACACCAAGGACGGCACCTGCATCCGTGACTACATCCACGTTGTCGATCTTGCAAAAGCTCATCTCTGTGCCGTTGCAAAGATCCTTGACACTACCGGCATCGAAGCCTACAACATCGGAAACGGCGTCGGCTACAGCGTTCTTGATATCGTACACGCCTTTGAAAAGGCAAGCGGAAAGAAGCTCAATTACGTCATCGGCGACAGACGTGCCGGCGATCTCCCCGCTTTCTATGCCGATGCCACAAAAGCAAATACCGAACTCGGCTGGAAGGCTGCATACGGTATCGACAAGATGTGCGCCGACACATGGAACTTCCAGACAAAAAATCCCGACGGCATAAAATAATACTATAATTCAGACACTGCGGTTTTGTTATATAAACTGCAGTGTTTGCTGTGTTTGTGATATTTTGAAATTGCAGGAGAAAAAATATGTTCCGAAAAATAATATCAATTGCCGCATTACTCACAGTTTCGTCTCTGACACTGTCAGCCTGCGGAGAAAACAGCAGTTCCAATGAAAAAAGCAGTATTCCGGTAACTGTTTCCGAAACAGAAACAGTCGTGCCGGATGAAAGCACAGAAGAATCTTTTTTAGTTCCGGAGGTTTCCGAGCCGTCTGTTGAGGAAAAGTCAGAACCTGTCTCAAAACCGTCTGTTCAGGAAACATCAAAAACAAGCTCCCGTCCTTCAAAAGAAGAGTCCTCAGAAACAGATTTCATTGACGTTACGGGAATAAAAATGAACGCCGAAAACGTAACTCTCGCTGTCGGGAAGAAATTCAGACTTTTCTGTACGATCACTCCGGACAATGCGACCGATCCGAAATACCTCTGGCACATCGCCGGAACAGATATTATCGACCTCCAACCCAACGGTACAGTGACCGGAAAAGCTGTCGGCACTGCAACAGTAACTGCCGAAACATATAACGGTCTGAAATATGTCACCACCTTTACTGTGACCGAAGCACCTCCTCCGCCTGAAATAACCGGAATTGAAGTTTCTGCGGACTGGTTCGACGATGCCGTTTTTGTCGGCGACAGCGTTACAAATGCACTGTATAACTTTGCGGACGAAAGCTGGCTTGGAGATGCGGAATTCATCCCGTCAGTCGGTATCGGCTATCACACCGCACTCTGGGATATAGATGCAGACAAGAACCTCCATCCTACATACTACGGCAAAAAAATGCTGATGGAAGACGCTATTGCCGCCTCCGGCAAAAACAAGCTTTTTGTGATGATGGGCATGAACGATTTTTCATGGTCCATCGACAGCACGGAACAAGCCATGCGTGAATTCATTCAGCGTGTCGAGCAGAAATGTCCGGGAATAAAGATTTACATTCAATCCGTCACTCCGCTGATATCTTCTATCAGGAGAAACGATGATCTCAACAACACTAACATAGCGTTATTAAACGATAGGATCAAAAATTTCTGTCTTGAACAGGGCTATGTATATGTTGACGTTGCTTCGGCAGTCGAGGACGGAAACGGCAATCTCCGTGACGAGCTTTGCTACGACCCGAACTATATGGGGCTTCACCCTAACAAAGCCGGATGCAGGATATGGATAGATTATCTTAAAACTCATGTACAATAATACAAGCCGCCTTTCGCTTATCTTATCAAGCGAAAGGCGGCTGTTTTTTTCAAAATTTTCCGGTTATCGGCTTATAATGCTCAGGACGGCGGTCACGGAAAAGTCCCCAGTCCATACGAAGCTCATAAGCGGCTTCAATATCTATCTCCGCACTGATGACACATTCACTGGTGCGGTCTGCGGATGCAATGATCTCGCCTGTCTCATCCGTTATAAATGACGAACCATAAAAGCAAAGGCTCGATTTTTGGTTATTGTTCTCCGGAAAAGGTACTACCGTTTCTGTGCCGATCCTGTTGGCTGCGATCACAGGAAGTATATTTGATGCGGCGTGTCCCTGCATACACCTTCTCCAGTGAGGCATACTGTCAACGTCAAGTATCGGCTCTGAACCGATAGCCGTCGGATAGAGCAGCATATCCGCTCCCATGAGCGCCATACACCTTGCGCTCTCAGGGAACCACTGGTCCCAGCATATCCCGACTCCGATATTGCCGAAACGTGTTTTCCAGACTTTAAATCCCGTATCTCCGGGTGTGAAATAGAATTTTTCCTGATAGAACTGGTCATCAGGAATATGTGTCTTTCTGTAAACGCCCAGAACGGAACCATCAGCGTCTATCATTGCGACTGAATTGTATGTATTGTTCCCGTCACGCTCAAAAAAGCTGACCGGAATAACAACTCCAAGCAGCTTTGCAACGTCCCTGAAACGGCGTACCGCAAGGTCTTCGTCCACGGTTTTTGCAAGCTTATAGTAGAGATAGTTCTTTTCCTGACAGAAATACTTTGTTTCAAAAAGCTCAGGGAGAAGTATCACATTTGCGCCCTCTCCGGCAGCCTTTCTTACAAGATACTCCGCCTTGAAAATATTGTCCTCTGCCTGACAGCCCATCGACATCTGAACTGCGGCAACCTTTACTTTTTTCATTTTTATCCTCCTGTTCTGAATCTGTCGGATGCGGGTATCTGCTGAGTGATGCAGTGGATATTTCCGCCGCCGATAAGTATGTCACGGGCATAAACTCCGGCAACACTTCTTGTCGGAAAAAGCCCCTGAAGTATTTCAACGGCTTTTTTGTCGTTTTCGTCCCCGAACTGCGGAACAACAACATGGCCGTTTGAGATATAGAAATTCACATAAGATGCCGCAAGCCTTTCGCCGGGTATACGGGTCGGTTCGCCGTTCATATCGTCAAGACCGTCACATTCCTCCGCTGTTATCGTGACAGGCTTCGGCAGCGGAAGCTTGTGTACCTTTATTTTTCTGCCCTTTGCGTCTGTGGAAGCTTCAAGAACATCGAGACATCTTTTTGACATTTCATACTGCGGGTCGTTTTTGTCGTCCGTCCATGCAAGAACAACTTCTCCGGGCGATGTGAACGCACAGATATTATCAACGTGTTCGTTAGTCTCATCGTTATATATCCCGCACGGCAGCCATATCACCTTTTCAGCCCCAAGATTTTCTTTAAGACGTTCCTCGATATCCTGCTTTGTAAGATCAGGATTGCGTCCGCCGCTCAGAAGGCAGGCCTCTGTCGTAAGAATAGTACCTTCACCGTCGGA
>DBWG01000009.1:0-17223 GCA_002308635.1 Ruminococcaceae bacterium UBA1244
CCAAGGCTGAACCCGCTCCCGCTAAGAAATCAACAGGCTCAAAGAAGTCCGGTTCAAAGAAAAATTCCAAAAAGAAGAAATAATATATAATGATCCCCGCAGTTCAGCAAAACGGACTGCGGGGATATTTTTCGTCCGGCAGTTTTTTTATAGCGATCCAACTTGATAAGTGCATTAAATGTTCGGACGCTGGTCTGTGCATGACCGCAGCTTGTACATTAATTTTCAATTTTCAATTTAACTCCACAGTTTTGTCAAGGGTCTCCTATAGGCAACTGACCGTTTATTTTAAAACTCAGGTATTGCGAAATGGGACAGAGTTGTACTATAATATAGGGAGATAAAAAGAACGGAGGAAACATTATGCGAATCCTGATCGTTGAAGATGAAATAAGACTTGCCGAAGCTGTTGCCGCAATACTGAGATCACAGCGGTATTCCACAGATATCGCAAACGACGGTCTTACAGGCCTGCAGTTTGCGCTGACAGACGAATACGACTGCATAATACTTGATATAATGCTCCCAAAAATGAACGGACTTGATGTGCTTTCGACTCTGCGGGCAAAGGATATAGAAACGCCCGTACTCCTGCTGACCGCAAGAAGCGAGGTCGAGGACAAGATCAACGGGCTTGACTGCGGTGCTGACGACTATCTTACAAAGCCGTTTTCTACAGGCGAACTCCTTGCAAGAATAAGAGCTATGACAAGACGCAGGGGCGCTGCTCCGGATATCAACCTAAAATACGGGGATATCGTGCTTGACATGAAAAAGGGCGAAATGATCTGCGGCATAAATTCCGTCGTTCTCGGACGAAAGGAATTTCAGATGATGGAAACACTCATCTCAAATGCCGGACAGATCACCACAAAAGAACAGTTTGTGACCAAAATATGGGGAACTAACGACGAAAGCGAATATAATAACGTTGAAGTCTATATCTCGTTCCTCAGAAAAAAACTCAGTATGCTTCATTCGTCTGTGACGATAAAAACAAGAAGAGGCATCGGTTATTGTCTGGAAGGTGCAAAATGATAAGAAAACTGAGGATCAAGATCATACTTGTCATCAGCGTAATACTCACGCTTGCGGTTTTTGTTGTAATGATGTCAATAAATTACGTTGCGTCAAAGGCAAACCAGAATGAGATCGAAAGCAATATCCGTTCCATTGCCGACCGTGAAGGCAACCATCCGCCATCGTTTGACCCCTTTGACCCATACGCCGATTCAAGCTCCGGATTTTCTGACTATATCTGCGTGTGGCTGACTGATACACTTGAAGAAAACTACAAAATGGTCCAGATCAAGACCTCACGTGATGACATCGTTATCGAAACGGATGATATAATCGAATATACAAAAAAAGCCCTCAATTCCGGCGAGACCTTCGGGGAAATCGGAAATTACGAATACTATATCCGCACTCAGAAGTTCGGGAAGCTGATAGTCTTTATGGACATCAAACCGTTCCAGCAGTCCAACAGGAACCTTCTCAAAACCACATCACTGATCGGAATATCAACGATACTTGCACTCATACTGCTGTCTATCTTCCTGTCAAAATGGCTCGTAAAGCCTGTAAAAATTACTTTCGACAAGCAGAAACGCTTTATCTCGGATGCAAGCCATGAGCTGAAAACTCCTATTGCCGTGATAAGCGCAAATTCTGATGTTCTCGAAGCCGAGATCGGCGAAAACAAGTGGCTCTCATACATCAAGGGTGAAACAAGCAGAATGAGCGAGCTTGTCAGCGAACTGCTTTGTCTTGCAAGAATAGACGACAAGAGCGGACGCAGACCCGCTTTTGAGGAGTTCAGCCTTTCGGATGTGTTTTTGCAGACGGTTCTTCCGTTTGAGAGCAATATCTATGAGATCGGCAAGACACTTGAGGTCGATGCCCAGCCCGATATAAAATATAAGGGCGATGTCAGCGCAATAAAGCACATCATCACGATACTTGTTGACAACGCAATAAAATATTCCGATGAACACGGTCATATTTCTTTGAAGCTCTATACTCACGGCAGTAAGAAAATAATCGAGGTCTACAATACAGGTCAGGGTGTGCCAAAGGACAAGCTGAACAAGATCTTTGAAAGGTTCTACCGTCAGGACGAAGCCCGTGACCGCAGCAGCGGCGGATACGGACTTGGGCTCGCCATCGCAAAAGCAAACGCCGAGGTTCACGGCGGAAAGATATCCGCTCAGAGCGAACCCGGCAAATGGATAAAATTCACAGTAACACTCTGAAAAAACAATAACGGGAGTATGGCATCACAGCTCATACTCCCGTTTATTTTCTGTTTTTTTTAAATACCGGACATCTCAAAAGTCCCGAAACTACAGTACCGTTCAGTGTGCCTGCGGCTATGCCTCCGAGTATCAGATACGGCATATATGCCCCCACCGGCACAGACATAATTACATAGGCTGCGGCAAGCTGTCCGATATTGTGAAATATCCCGCCGAATATGCTCACGATCACAACTCTGTCCTTCATAAGCGCTCTGAACAGCAGCATCACGAAAAAGCTTGTCAGTCCTCCTGCCGCACTGAATATGAATGACGAAGCATTTCCGAAAAGCAGTGCGCTGAGAAAGATCCTTCCAGAAAGTACAAAAAATGCGTCAGCCGTTCCGCTGTAATAAAGCGTGAAAAGTATCGCCGAGTTTGCAAGCCCTAATTTTATTCCGGGTACAGGTACCGGCACAGGAACAAGCATCTCGATATAGCTAAGGATAAACGCTGTACATAAAAGCATTGCGTCCGCCGTCAGTCTGCGGGTCTTATCAGGAACGTTTCTCATCATTTTTCCTTTTCGGATAATCTGTCCTGACTTTTGTATAGGCTGTTTTGTTTTTTACAGGCTGCTTTGCACGTTCATTTCCGGATTCGCCCTGTATAGCAGACCTGCGCCTTTTCTTTGCCATTTCGAGAGCCTTTTTCTTAGCCCTCTTCTGGTCATAGAGTATATAAAGGCTGAACAGAACGATAACGCCGATGTCAACGACTATTATTATAACGATAAAGAATGTATATGTTCCCGAATAGCCGGACGAAGAGCCGTCCTTGTCTTTTTCGTCAATGATTCCCTTATCCTGATACGGAGAAAGCACCTTTGCGCTTTCGTAACCGAATTTGTTGTCTGATGCAAAATCCTGTACTTTTTTACTGCCGATGCTGTAGAAGGTCATCTCCGAAAGTCCGCTGAAAGCATAGGAATTGATATCGGAAGGATCTCTGTAGAAAACAACTTCCTTGAGATTATTGCAGTCTGCAAACACAAACGCACCGATAGAGGTTTCTCCGTTGACCTCGACTCTCGTAAGATTTATGCAGGATTCAAAGGCATTTGATTTAAGTGTTTTTACCGACTCCGGAAGTACGAGCCTGCCGATGGAATGACAATCCTTAAATGCCTTTTCTTCGATGGTCTCAACTCCCGACTGGAATTTTATGCTCCTGAGTCCGATACAGGATTCAAAGGCTGACGGACCGACACTCTTTGTTTTTGAAGGTATGCTGATCGTTTCAAGGCTGGAACAGCGGGCAAAGGCTTCCTTGCCGAGCGTTTTAAGGCTCTTGGGAAGAGCCGCACTTTTCAGTGCTTCACATCCGTAAAAAGCCCTGTCGCCGATGTCGGTGACGCTTTCGGGCATTTCGATGCTCTCGATGGACTTGCAGTTCTCAAATGCAGAGCTGTTGATGTTTGTAACTGTGGCAGGAAGTATGAGAGACTTCACCTTTGTATTTCCGGAAAAGGCGTATTCACCGATCTCCTTTACTCTTTCGGGAAGCTTTACCGAGACCTCTTCGCCGGAGTATTTTATGAGTATGCCGCCGCCTGCGGTAACAAAATCATTTTTGCGTTCCTTCATCCACTTTGTACCCTCAAGGGCATAACCGCCGATCTCATCGATCGTTATCGGGATCCTGATGTTTTCAAGGTTCAGGCAGTCAAAAAAGGCATATTTTCCGATGCTGACGATACTGTCGGGAAGCGATATCTCCTCAAGGGAATTGCACACCGAAAAAGCGGAATCCTCAATATAGAGCAGACCCTCGTGAAGGATGACATTTTTCAGTGACGGACAGTTCATAAAGGCGCACTTGTCTATTTTTTCAACACTGCCGCTGATCTCGACCTTCTGCAGATTCTGACAGTTTGCAAAGGCATTTGACTCAATGACTTCTATGGAGCCTGGTATCATTATTTCTTTAAGTTCCGTGCTTGCCATAAAAGCCGCCGAACCGATAGCGGTGACCTTATATTTGTCCGCCATAGAAGGCAGTGTATTGACATAAAGGCTCGTACCCTTATATTCGATTATCTTTGCAGTCTCGGTGCCCTCGATGACCTGATATACGAAATCTCCCTTTTCGATGATAACAGCCGCACTGACCTCAGCCGCCGGCACAAGGAACATCGCACAAATAAGCGTCAGCATAAATGTCAATGCAAAGACCGGCTTTAGCAGTATATTTTTCTTTTTTACTATTTTTTCAAACATCTTATCTGCTCACTTTCCGAAATGATTTATAGTTCAAAGTATGCCTCAGACTATTCGTACTCACGATAGAGTGAGATGACCCTGCCGAGGATACTGACTTCTTCTGCGATTATAGGATCAAAATCGGGATTCTGGGGCTGAAGACGGTAGTGACCGTTTTCTTTGTAAAAGGTTTTTACCGTAGCCTCTTCACCGATAAGTGCAACAACTATTTCGCCGTTTTCGGCATAGTGTGTTTTTTCGCAAACAACGATATCGCCGTCAAGTATCCCTGCATCCTTCATGCTTTCGCCGCTGACATTCAGTGCAAACAATTCCTTTCCTGCCGCCTTATTTTTGGGAAATGGTATACGACCTGATATTTCCTCAAAGGCATACACAGGCAGACCGGCAGTGACCCTGCCGATAACAGGGACCTGAGTGACAGATTCCTGTCCGGAAAGCCTGACAGAGCGGTGTCCTCCGGACTTTTCTATATAGCCTGTTTCTTCAAGGACTTTCAGATGGGCGTGGACAGTGGAGGTCGATCTGAGTCCTGTCGCCTCACAGATATCCCGCACTGTCGGAGTATATCCCTCTTCGGCTGCCTGACGGAGATAATCAATTATTTTTTGTCTGCTCCTTGAAAGCACATTTTTCATACCCTATCCCTACTTCACAACGCAGCGGCAAGCTGCCGCCCCCCCTATTTTACAACGCAAATACTTTAACAACGTGCGTCCGCGTCACGCTCCTTACGGAGCGCTTTGGCTGTTTTCTTCAACGTCCAACCTTTGGCTGAGCATGGGGGAAACCCCTCCGTCACTTCGTGACACCTCCCCTAAAGGGGAGACTTTGGTGCGGACAACTCCACACTCATAACGTTTTGCGCTATGCGTTGCGCCAGTAGGTCTGGATCTCGGACGAAATGTCGATAGCCTGATCGTAGTATTTTTTGTATTCTTCAAAGCAGTTGACTTTTTCACGCTGATAGATAGTGTCGTCACCGTTCTGGTTTGCATGGAGAACAAGGTTGCGAAGCTGGGAGATTATCGTCAGTTCGTTTTTGGCGGCTTCCTTCAAATCTTTGTCTTTGTCGTCAAACTCGTCAGTCGGCTGGAGCTTTTGTATCTGCTGAAAAATGTCCATGAGCTTTTCTGTGGTCTCGATATATTCGTTGACAAGATCGGCATCGTGACAGACAAAATCCTCATCAAGCTTTTTGAGCTTTCGGGTGTAGTTTACCGACTCATTGACAAGTTCCTTTACGTCAGAAACATATTTTTCGTTCCTCTTGAATTCGTCCGTATTGCACCCGCACAGCGACACAACAAAAAACAGTGCAAAGCACAATATCATGCTACTTTTTAAAATTGTTCGTTTCATCGGCTAAAACTCCATAATTTCATATTTCCGGTGAAAAGCTTCCGGTAAGCTTATAAATTTGCAGATATAAAAACGCAGCTCTGTATTTGTAATAATTCAGCATCGAAGCATCGACCTCAAGCAGTCCCGCCGAACCGTCGCTTTCAAATGCCTCTCGGAAACGTTCTTCCGCTTCTCCAACAGAAGCCTTCCAGTTCATTTCAGACTCATAAAGCTTTTCACGCTCTGTCGGATACTCTTCAAGAAGCACATACAGCTTTTCGTAAGACGCACCCTCCTGAGCCTTCCACTTGTTACCGTAATCCTGTGCAAGATTGCGCATATCCATTATGGTCTCACATTCCATAGCATCAAGCTTATACTGCTTGTCGGTCTCATTCTCTTCAAAAAGCCTGTTGAACTCATCGTTGTCAGTAAAATGATGGGGATCCTGATAATCCTTTTCGGATGTGTCATCCTCAAACACATATTCCTGCACGTAGCTTTGCTCAGAGACCTCCTCCGAGCTTTCCGCAGAACTCTCCTCTATGCTTTCCTCAGAGCTTTCCTGAGAGGATTCCTCCGGTTCAGATGATCCTTCATCACTGCTTTCTGCGGAAATTTCAGACGTAACATCAGACGAGGACTCATCCTGATGTGAAGTTTCTGATACCTCTTCGCTTTCCTCAGCCGAAACTACAGTATCCGATACATTCTTTGATGTGCTGTCCTGCTTTTTGCTGTCTCCGCCAGAGGTGCAGGCAGATAATATTGATGATAATAACACAACAGAAGCCAGAATAACTATAACAGCCTTGTTAGTTTTCATAAAAACAACTCTTTCAAAAATAATTCGGAAAACCGATATAGGAAAAATTATAACACAGTCTGACGGATTTATCAAGGCGCTATCGGAATATTTATCCTCACAAAACAACGGCAAGAACAAGCATTTCACGGATATTTCTGTAGATATTGTCAAGCTCGCTGACCGGCAGAGGATTTTTGCCCTTTCCGATCTCTATCGTAAATGCAGGACGGCGGAATTTTTCAACAAACCAGTCCTTGAACCCGCCTCCGCAGGCAAGACCCTCCGGACTGCTGACGGAATAGCCGCTCGAACAGGAAAGTATCTTTGCCATTTTGAGAGCTTCGGGGTCTTTGTAAGAGCCAAAATCCCAATATATCTCCTCTCCCTGACTATGAAAAGCCAGCGCATGGGCAATATGTCCGGTACGGCAGTATGAAGCGATAGTCCGGCTTTCAGGCTCGCTCTCAGGAAAATCTCCGCCGAATCTTGTTGGTGCGGGAGATGTGATGCCGCTTTTAAGCTCGGAGCTTTTGAGAGACTCCCAGCCTGCCGAAAAGTTGTGATTGATGTCAACACCCGCCGCATTTGCCTGCCATACGGCAGTATCACCGCAGCAGGCTGTTTCTACGATACTGCGGTACTCTCCGGCACTGCGAGACCCGTGTATCTGTATCTCAACACCGTCCGGGTTCACACACGGCACAACGGCAAGTCCACGTCTGTTGAGAAAAGCCCCCACCTTTACTCCGCACATACTCTTTCCCGACATAACGGCCGCACACAGTTCATCAACGANNTTTCATCATAACAAGCGTCGTGAGCCATTCCATGCCGTGAAAAGCCGCCGCAAACATTACCTGACTCTGACGGTTGCCGACACAAAGAAGGTCTATCGGTCTTGAACACCTGCTCTCACCTATCGTATCCCGTGACAGAAAAGCATAATCCGTAAGAAGTTTCCCGATCATTATTTCCCTTGAACGTCTGTCCGCTCTATTGTGAAGCATTTCATCATACAGCACAGCTATCTCCCCTTTATAGTTTTTTCCCTTCTATCCTATACCCTGCATCCTGAAAAAGATGTAAAATCATGGGAGCGGAGCATGGAGAGCGGAGTTAAATTGAAAGTTGAAAGTTGAAAANNAAAATAATAATATCAAACCTGCGGAGCGTGGAATTAAATTGAAAATTGAAAGTTGAAAATTGAAAATTAATGTACAATTTGCGGTTACGCACAGACCAGCGTCAAAATATTTAATGCACTTATTAAGTTGGATTGCTATAAAATAAAGATAGCTCAGCCAAAGCCGAAGACGTGGAAGAAAACAGCCAAAGTGAACCTTTATGGTTCACGACGCGGATGTATCGGAAAAAGTTTTTGCGTTCAAAGGTTGTCCGGTGCGGTCACGCACAAAAGGTTGTCCGGTGCGGTCACGCACCGACTTGACTTTTAGGGGGAATTGGTGTAGTATAGGAGGGTGAAGAAAAAATAGAAAGGGGCGATTTTTGTGGTGCTGCCAACTGCCCTGACTGTGGCAGGCTCTGATTGCAGCGGAGGTGCCGGAATACAGGCTGACCTGAAAACATTCTCTGCAAACGGCGTATTTGGAATGAGCGTTATAACCTCTGTCGTTGCAGAAAATACCTCTCGTGTGATATCAGTCGAAAATATGCCGCCGAAAATGATATCCGATCAGTTTGACGCTGTCTTTGAGGATATTGCCGTAAACGCTGTAAAGGTCGGTATGCTGTCCGATGAGATAAGAATGAGAGTCACATCAGAAAAGCTTGCGGAGTATTCTCCCGAATTTGTCGTTATCGACCCGGTAATGATCGCTAAGGGCGGCCATGCCCTGATGGAACAGGATGCGGTGGATGCTCTCAAACGGCTCATCATCCCTCTTGCGTTCGTTCTTACTCCGAATATTCCCGAAGCTGAGGCAATCTCCGGAATGAAGATCACCAATACCCATGAGATGGAAAACGCCGCAGGTATCATACATGAACTCGGCGCAAAAAATGTCATCATCAAGGGCGGACATCTTGAAGGTGAAAATGAATCCTGCGATGTCCTTTTTGACGGATGCGGATTTTACTATTATTCGTCCCGAAGGATCGACACAAAAAATACCCACGGAACGGGATGCACGTTCTCTTCGGCAATTGCCGCAAACCTTGCAAAAGGAAAAAGCGTATGCGATTCTGTTGCAGAAGCAAAAAAATATGTCCAGACCGCTATAGAACATTCCCTCGAAATAGGCAGGGGACACGGTCCGACTAACCACTTCTATGAATTGTACAGGAAAGGAAATCTGTTATGAACTATAAAACTCAGATGGAAGCAGCCAAAAAAGGCATTATTACCAAGGAAATGCAGACGGTTGCCGAAAAGGAAAATCTCCCCGCAGAAAAGATCATGGAGCTTGTCGCAAAGGGAACTGTCTGTATCCCCGCTAATATCAACCATAAATCGCTCAGTGCGTGGGGTATCGGCGACGGACTGAAAACAAAAATAAATGTCAATCTCGGCATCTCCGGCGACAGCGTTGACTATGAGCGTGAAATGGATAAGGTAAGAATGGCTGTTGCTTTCGGCGCTGAGGCTATAATGGATCTGAGCAACTACGGCAAGACAAACACCTTCCGTCAGAAACTCATTGACTATTCTCCCGCTATGATCGGCACGGTTCCGATGTATGATGCGATAGGCTATCTTGAAAAAGATCTGCTCGAAATAAAGGCTGAGGACTTCCTCAAAGTAGTTGAGGCTCACGCAAAAGAGGGCGTTGACTTTATGACTATCCATGCAGGCATCAACCGCCGTGCAGTTGAGGCTCTCAAAAGAGACAAGCGCCGCATGAATATCGTTTCGAGAGGCGGTTCGCTCCTTTTTGCATGGATGGAAATGACAGGCAACGAAAACCCGTTCTTTGAATATTATGATAAAGTTCTCGATATTCTCAGGGAATATGACGTTACTATCAGTCTCGGCGATGCCCTCAGACCCGGCTGTATCGACGACAGCACCGACGCCGCTCAGATAAGCGAGCTTATCGAGCTTGGCAACCTGACAAAACGTGCATGGGACAGGGACGTTCAGGTGATGGTCGAAGGTCCCGGACACATGGCTATGAACGAGATCGCCGCAAATATGCGCCTGCAAAAGCGCCTTTGCCACGGTGCGCCGTTCTATGTTCTGGGTCCTCTCGTTACCGATATCGCACCCGGCTATGACCACATTACATCGGCTATCGGCGGTGCTATTGCCGCAACTGCCGGAGCGAATTTCCTTTGCTATGTTACTCCCGCTGAACATCTCAGACTTCCTGACCTCAACGACGTTAAGGAAGGCATCATAGCTTCAAAGATCGCTGCACACGCCGCTGACATCGCAAACGGACTCCCCGGCGCAAGAGATATCGACAACAAAATGGCTGATGCCCGTCACAAGCTTGACTGGGAAGAAATGTTCAAGTATGCTATCGACCCCGAAAAGGCCCGTGCATATTATGAATCAACACCTGTTGCCGAGAGACACACCTGTTCTATGTGCGGAAAAATGTGTGCCGTAAGAACCACAAACCTGATACTTGAAGGCAAAAAAGTTACCTTCTGTTCAGAATTATAAATTCCAATAAGTAAGGAGAAATCACAATGGATATCAAGGCAAAAATCGGAGAAGTAGCGGCAAAGGTTTCGGGAAACCCCGAAATGAAGGAAAAGTTTGAAAAAGACCCGGCAGGCACAGTAAAAGAGCTTGTCGGAAACATCCCGCCGGAGCAGAGAGATGCAATTGTTGACGGAGTCAAGGCAAAGATCAGTATTGACAAGCTCGGCGGCGGACTGGGCGGACTTTTCGGCAAAAAATAATACGATCTATAAAAAAACAGCCGTATTCCTTCATAACGGATACGGCTGTTTTACTTTGTCAGTTTATGTGGTTTGATGTGAAAAATACCATCTTTTCCATAACGTCACGGTCGATCTCAAACGGCACAGGACTTAGCTTCTGAGGATTTTTTAACATTCCTTCCGATGCCGCCGAAAGAAGCTCCCTGCTCACCTCTGTCTTTCCGCAAATACGGAGATAGAATTCCTGAAAATCATCAAGCGACGAAAATCCCGCTTTTTTGAGGATATATTCTCTCTCACTTTCGTGAGCGGCAGAAAGATATCCCGCAATAAAATAGCCGACAGCCTTTCCGTGAGGGATGCCCATGTTTATTGTAAGATAATAGCTCAGTCCGTGAGGAACAGTTGTGCTTGTCTGTGCGATGGCCATTCCCGCCATTGCAGAAGCGTCCATCAAAGACTGATAAACAGCGGGGTCATCCGTGCCGCTTTCAAGCGCACTGCGGTTTTTGCCCCATAGTAAAAGACCTGAATCAACAAACATCCTGCTGTAGCTGTCAGCCCTTTTGTTGATGCGGCTCTCAACAAGGTGACAGAATGAATCAAGGGCAGTGTTCCTTATTATTGTGAGAGGTGCGCTTTTCAGATACCTTCCGTCAATGAGCGCAAGACCGGCAAAAACACTGTGAAGTATCGACTTTTTAACTTTAAGCTCCTCCCTCAGAAGAACACTGTACTGCGTGACCTCAGAACCTGTCCCGCAGGTCGTCGGAACAAGCACAAGCGGAAAATGACTGTCATCACCCGTCTGATAGAGAAGCTCTTTTCCGTTTTTTGGGTGCTTCATCAAAAAAGCCGCCGCCTTTGCCGTGTCGAGAGGTGAACCTCCGCCGACACCGATAACAAAGTCAGCACCCTCCTCTATTCCCTGACGGGCGCACATTACCGCTGTTCCGACACATGGGTTCTCTTCGGTCTTGTCGAAGACAGTAAATTCCCTGCCGTGCATTTTCAGTGCGGAAATAACATCGTCAAGCGATCCGTTTTTGCGTGAGGAAACCTTCCCTGTAACGATGAGCGCCTTTCTGCCGAATACCGCAAGCTCGTGAGAATGGTTCAGAACTGCATTTTCTTCGCTGTATACCCTGACCGGAACATACATAGCTTCCGCCTCCTTTTTAATTCAGTAATTCATATCTGAAATTGTCGAACATTTCTGTGAACCATACATCAGGCGCTGTGAAGGTTTTCCCCGTAAGATAAGACAGTACGCCGCTGTCTGTTTTGAAGGAAAAAGTAAGTCTGTATGAATAAAGCGCCTGATATTTACATCCGAATTTTCGGTTTATTTCGTTGATCCCGTATTTTCCGTCACCTAAAAGCGGGTGTCCGATATGTGAAAAATGCGCTCTTATCTGATGAGTGCGTCCGGTGAGAAGCTCCACCTCGCAAAGACTCAGACCGTTTTTCTCGGCAAGCACTCTGTATTTTGTTTTGATGGTCTTTGAATCCTCCGTCGGCTTTTCGGAAATATAGACCCTGTTCTTATTTTCGTTTTTTTCAAGATATCCCGTCAGAAGACCCTCTTTTTTCTTCAGCTTTCCGACGGCAACACAAAGATAGAACTTGTCGATCTCCCTGTCCTTGACCTTCTGGTTCATAATGCGCAGGGTCTCTGCATTTTTTGCGGCAATAACGATACCTCCGGTATTCCTGTCAATGCGGTTGACAAGTGCGGGCGCAAAGGAATTTTCTTCCTTCGGGTCATATTCGCCCTTATCGTAAAGATAGTGCTGAACCCGTGCGATAAGGGAATCAAAGTGATAATTCTCGTCAGGATGGACGAGAAGTCCCGGCTTTTTGTTCAGGAGCATTATATTCTCATCTTCATAGACAATATCTATCCTTGCCGGTGCTTTTAGGAAATCATATTCATCCGGCTTGCTCTCAAAGAATTCATCCTTTATATACAGCGTCAGCACATCGCCCTCACTAAGTCTGTCGGCAATGTCACACCGCTTTCCGTTGAGCTTGATATATTTTGTGCGTATATATTTGTACATAAGTGCCTTCGGCATATCCTTGAAGCGCTTTGTAAGAAACTTGTCCAGACGCTGTCCGCTGTCGTTGGCACCGATAGTTATTTCTCTCATTATTACACGACCTTTCATCACCATTATACCATGACCGGACATTTATAACAAGTGCGGACTTATTTTTTTGATCCGTCCAATACGGCAGTTGACAATAGTTTACAAAAATAGTATCATAAAAATATACCGTACAGATTGGGGTGTAAAAATGGAAAGAGAAGCCAACCAATTTCATTGCCCGAACTGCTTTGCCGATCTGAAATTTTCTCCGGGTCAGCAGAGCTTTACATGTGAATACTGCCGAAGCTCCTTTACTGAGGCTGAGGTACTTGATTATCAGCGCAGGTTCATGGATCAGCAAAACAGCTACGATCCCAACAGAGGACAAATGCCGCCTCCGCAGAATATGAGCGAAGAGGAATTCCGCCAGCGCCAGCAGTTCAATGAAGAAACTATGCTCTATTCCTGTCCGAGCTGCGGTGCAGAGATAATGTGCGATGGAAATACGGCAGCCTCATTCTGCTTTTACTGCCATAATCCCGTAATACTAAAGGGACGTGTTGACGGTATGTACCGCCCGTCTATGGTGCTGCCTTTCGGTTTTGACAGGGACGAGGCAGTAAAAAAATACAGGGACTGGGCAAAGAAAAAATGGTTCATACCAAAAGACCTGCTCTCAAACGCACAGGTTGAAAAGCTGACGGGGCTTTATGTGCCGTTCTGGGTCGCAAAATCATCGACATCTTCAAGGATCGAGGCTATCGGCGAAAATGTCCGCTCCTGGACCTCCGGAAATTACCGCTACACCGAAACAAAACGCTACCGTGTTGTGCGTGAAGCGTCCATCAGCTATGAAGGCGTTCCCGCTGACGGTTCACAAAAAATAGAGGATCAGCTCATGGAGGCTATCGAACCCTTTGACTATTCATTGGCAAGACCCTTCAATATGGCATATCTCAGCGGATTCCTTGCGGATAAATATGACGTTGACAAGGAGCAGGTGCTGCCGAGAATACAGGAAAGAATGTATACAAACAACGGAAAAATGCTCGATGCTACCACTCACTACCACCGCCTTACTTCAAGAAGGCAGTTCGACAGGACAGATACCCTGAGCTGGGACTATATGATGCTGCCGGTGTGGTTCATGACATTCGACTACAAAGGAAAGCTCTGGGAATATGCCATAAACGGTCAGAGCGGAAAGATTGCCGGTCAGCTCCCTATCTCAAAAAAGAAGCTTGCGCTGTTCTGCATTTTGTGGGGAATAGCTGCCGCCCTTATCATTTTCCTGGGAGGGTGGCTGTTATGATGAAAGCAAAAAAATTTATTTCGATGATAATGGTTTTTGCCGTCTGTGCTGCGGCACTGTGTCTCGGAACAACGGTCAGCGCCGCAGTACAGGTCAATCCTATACCGGAAAACTTCTTCTCTGACTCAAATTTCGTAACGAACAAGATCTATATTCAGGAGGAGACCGTAAGGATAGACTCCAACTACAAAAAATACATAAGGGAATCCTTTGAGGATACGGCAAAAACCACCGGCTTCCGGCTCGGAGTATACATCTCCTCAAACAAAAGATCAAATGAGGATATAAAATACATTGCACAAAAGGGTGCAGAATTCATCTCCGAAACTCAAAATACCTCAGACACCGTTTTTCTCTATCTCGATATGGCTGAGACGACAGAACCATACAGCTATATGTACTGCACCGGCAAGACCGTTTATTTCTATTCAAACGGTTCTGACGGGACAGAAGACCGTATCGGACATATCCTCGACGAAACACAAAGCGAAATAAGGCGCAGCAGGTCTTCAAACTATTCCCAGTATGTCCACAACGGGCTTGACCTTTATGCCCGTGAACTGACCTATTACTACCAAAAAGGACCGGTTGTCGAACTGCCTGAGGACGGCTATCCGGAAACATCTCAGCAAGAAAATACCGATGACCCGACTGCCATCAAATACAGGGATGATAATGTCTATTTCTATGACGAAGCGGACATCTTTCCTCCTTCCGACAGAAAGCATATCGTTGAACTGCTGCAAAAGACCTCCGCTGATATTGAATTCAACCTCGCTCTCTATGTCGGCGGACAGTCAAGGCTCGACAGTGTTATCGAGGAAATGGCTGCAAGCGGCGCAGAAGATCTGTTTTCCTTTGACAAATATTACGGAACTGTATTTCTCTATATCGACATGGACGGCCATTCCAATGCCTACGACTATATGTTCTGTGCAAAGGACGCTTTTCTCTATTATCCAAACGGTGTCAACGAAAGCGGCAGATACGGCAGCGAGGACAGGATAGATAAGATACTTGAAGCCATGCAGCGGTATTTCCCAAAAGGCGGCAGCACGATTTATTACTCAAAAATAGTTCAGGGTATCGAAACCTACTGCAATGAGCTTATTTACTACAAAAACAAGGGGCTTTGCGACAACACCTGGTACCGTGACTACGAAAAAGGTGAATATGTCCACGTATTTTTCGGAAAAATAAACCGAGGTCAGGTAAAGCCCTATACCTTCCTGGTACCGGGCATCATCGCAGCGCTGATCGTAGGATTTATTTTGTCAATGATAATCTTAGCCGCTGTTAAAAATCGCTACAAATTCAAGAATCCGGCATCCGCATCTCTCTACACATCAAGAAAAATGATGGTAATGCGTGAATCCGACGACACATTCCTCGGCGCTCACACAACAAAAGTCAGACTGTCATCCAGCAGCGGCTCTCACGGCGGCGGAGGCGGAGGCGGCGGACATCACAGCGGAGGCGGCGGAGGACGCCACAGATGATCTCCTGATCTGCACACAACATACAAAAATTCCTGCCATTCCAAAAGAACGGCAGGAGTTTTTTTATTCATCAGTATTATGTTTGTTTTTGACGATAAGTATTTTTGATATCCTTCTCTGGTCGGATTCAAGCACAGTGAACCTTGTGCCGTTTATCATAATGGACGGATGCTCGCCGTTTTTGGGGATATGCCCCATCCTGTCGAGCATTATTCCCGCAAGAGTGTCATTCGGGTCTCCCTCAAAGCTTATGCCGGTAAGGTCCTCTATTTCATCGAGCGGTGTTGCGCCATCTACGGTAAAGCTGTTTTCGTTCACTTTTTTTATAGTTTCATCTTCGTTGTCATATTCATCCTGAATATTGCCAAGAATAGATTCTACAAGGTCCTCCATCGTAATTATGCCGCCTGTTCCGCCGAATTCATCAACAACAACTGCAATCTGCGTTTTGTGGGCAGTCATATATTCAAACATTTCGCTGCACCTTTTGGACTCGGGCACAAAAACAGACTCATGTATCATTTTGGGGTCTATCTTTTCGTTGACCTCTCCTCTGCCGACATACTGCAAAAGATCCTTGACATAGATGATACCGATTATATTGTCGATATCCTCATGGTAGACCGGGATGCGTGAACGTCCGCTTTCTATTGCAAGGGCAGTGAGCTTTTTCAG
Source organism: Ruminococcaceae bacterium UBA1244 (assembly GCA_002308635.1). Lineage (GTDB taxonomy): Bacteria > Bacillota > Clostridia > Oscillospirales > Acutalibacteraceae > UBA1213. The sequence continues at coordinate 16,103 of DBWG01000009.1, forward strand.
GCTGTCATCCTCCCTGACGGCAACGATATCTTTTCTGTGGGTCATTATTTCTCCGACAGATGTATCATCAAAGTCAAAGACATTTTCGATCATGCTTCTTGTATTTTCTTCGATAGTCCCGTTTTCTTCACCCTCATCGGCAATTGCAAGTATTTTTTCTTCGGTAGGATTTTCGTTTTCATTATCATCTTCACTGTCGGTCATAAATATCCCGAATATCATTGAAGCAAGACTGCACAAAGCACCCACCGGAAAAAACAAAGCCGACATCAGCATTATAAGTCTTCCGTGTTTTATCAGCAGTTTGTCAGGGTCATTGACCGAGAGCTTCATCGGAATTATCACTCCTCCCGCAGAAAGCAGCATAACTGTCAGAAACAGCGTTATCACTGCGGCAGCAGCGGTTCCGACATTTGAAAGCGCCGCTGAATACAGGAAAAACAGACAGCTCACGGCAAAAACAAAGCCTGTCCCGTTGAATACTGCTCCGGCACAGAGTCCGCAAAAATATCTTTCTACAGAAGTCTTTATCCTTACCGCTGTTTTTGTCTTTTTGCTGTCATTTTCCTCTTCATTTTTTATTCCGCCCAAAGATGCGCTCCTTACTGCGGCAGCATACAGCGAAAACAAAAAGCACAGTACAAAAAACACTGCTGCCAGTGCCGAAAATATATATCCCGCAGTTCCATCCGTATCAATTTTAGGCAATATCATACACCACCATCTCTTGATATCTCGTCCCATTTGTATTATGCTATATTATACCATTGTTTTGTCAGTAAATCAAGGTGTACCCGGAGAGAACCGTCTTTCCTGAACTCTCCGTCTTTGTCCTGCAAAAAATATGATCTTAAAAGGAGGATCAGAATGAAGATATATACAGTGCTTACAGGCGGAACTATCGCCTGCTCTGTCAGAAACGGTATCATCACGGCTGACGAAAAAGCACCCCGTGCCATCGAAATGTATACAAAGAAATATGGTGACGAAACAGAATTCCACGTCATCAGGCTGCTGAATATCCTCAGCGAAAATCTTTCTCTAAAGCACTGGGAAACAATAGCAAACCATATTCTCAGCGCCGGTCTTTCGGGATATGACGGTATAATGATACTTCACGG
>DBWG01000009.1:17380-24484 GCA_002308635.1 Ruminococcaceae bacterium UBA1244
AACCGCAAAGACAGCTTTTGTTCTGTCTATCTTTCAACAAGGATAGTTGAAGCCGACAGGGTTTTCGGAAATTTCACATCGTTTGACGGCAAGCCCTTTGCTTATGCTGAGAACGGCAGACTTGAACTTTCCGGCACTGTTCCTGAAAGCAAGATCAACTGTAATACAGGCTATATGCCCGACCTTCCGCTTGTTTTTAAAAACCGTGTGCTTATGCTGAGACAGTATCCGGGGATCGATCTTTCGGATATTTCTCTGAGCGACAATGTAAGTACTGTTCTTATGGTCACCTATCATTCGTCGTCGGCTTCAACTCTCGGAAACGAGAGCGCACTTGAACTTCTGCACCGCTGCACAAAATGCGGAAAAGAGTTCTTTCTTGCGTCATTCGACCGTCACAAAACAAATATCTATGAAACGTCGGATATCCTCCTGAAAAACGGTGCAAGTCCGCTGCTGCATATCTCAAACGAAGCCGCTTATGCAAAGCTTTTGATACGTGCGAACCTGCCGGAAGACCGAAGAGAAAAATTTCTTGAAAAAAACTGCTTTTTTGAATACATCTGAACCCTGCAAAAAGCCCCCCAGCCGTCTGAGCTGAGGGGTGTTTTTTTGTCAGTTAGGAATCAACTTGTCAATTAATTCGCCTGCTTTATCCTTGACCTTATCTTTGATCTTATCAACAAGTTCTCCAAAAAGATCGTTAAACATATCCTTTAGCTTTTCGCCGGCCTTGCCGGACTTAACGTATTCTTTCAGAGTGTTGACCACCTCTTTTGAAAGGCTGTTGGTCTTGCAGTGTATCTTCCCATCCTTCGGCTCGAATTTTTCAAGCTTCAGGTTTATTTTCAGATCATCGAATTCATAAGCGTAATCCGACTGCACATAAAGCTTGCCGCCGCTGAATGTAACATAATCGTTTTTGTCTGCAAAGTCCCTGAGTATGGTATGGAGCACGATATCATGTATCGGCAGCTCGCCAAGCTTTACATCGCTGAGTTCTACCTCAACAACACCATTTTCGCTGTCAAGACTTGTTTCCGCACGGGCAGAGATCGCAAAATCCCTGTTCCAGTTGTGTATCTGCCCGTATATCTCGATCGGCTTGTCCTTGTAGAAGAACACCCTGATCTTCCGCAGGAACTTGTCCTCTCCGCAGAATTTTTTGTTGATATATGTGTTGAGCTGCACATCCGAAACATTAAATTCAGTACCGATTATCGCATGTCTGAGTGCGACATTCATAAATGAATCGTCCGTTTCGGTCATGGTGTATTTATCGCTGATGTTGTCCTGTATCGCCATCGAAAAACAGACGGCAAAAAACGTTGATGCAAGAAGTACAAGGAAAACGACTGCCGCTATGATTATTTTCAGTGCAAGAAATCTTTTTTTCTTCTCTTTTCTTTCTTTTTTCATGCTCCTTCCTCCTTTACTTCAATTCTGCGATCGTTACACCGGAATCTCCCTCTCCGAAAGCTCCGAGCCGGAAAGTCCTTACAGAAGGATGACGTTTTAGATGTGCCTGTATTTCTTTTCTGAGGATGCCTGTTCCCTTTCCGTGAATAATAGTTATCTGATGAAGTCCCTGCATAACGGCAGAGTCTATCGCCTTATCAACGTCCATCACTGCATCAATGGCATTTTCTCCCCTTACATCCACTTCCGTTGAAGCGCCGCTCCTTACATCACTGCGGACAGTCCTTGTAACGCTGCGTTTTGGTATTTTGACCTTTTCCTGTTTAAGCAGCCTTATGTTGCTGAGCGGCACTCTCGTTTTGATTATTCCCGCCTGTACGAGAACGCTGTCTGTTCCCGTTTCGAGGACAGTGCCCTTTTTGTCAATATCGAATATAAGCACAAGATCGCCCGGCACGAGAGGTCTGGGAAGGACATATTCGTCATTTGACCTTTCCCTGACCGGATCGGCGGCATCCTCCATATTGCGGATGTCAGCCCTGAGCTTTGCCTTTTCTTCGGCAGTGACCTCCTGCTTTTTGCGTATCGCCTCTATCTCGTCAAGAACTCCGTATACCTGCGCTCTTGCCTTTGTAATTATGTTCTCCGCCATTGCACGGGCATTTTCAAGCTCTTTTTGGTTCTTCTTTTCGCTTTCCTCCGCTTCAAGCTTTATTCTTTCAAGCTCGGCGGCGGCTTCGGCTTTGAGCTTTTCGGCTTCTTCTATCTTTTTGTCAAGCTCGCTGCGGCTCTCTTCAAGCTTCTGGACGACTGATTCAAACTTAGTGTTTTCAAGTGAAACAAGCTCTCTTGCCCTGTCAACAACATCTGCGGATATGCCAAGCCTTTCGGATATCGCAAAGGCGTTTGAACGTCCTGGCATCCCGATAAGGAGCTTATAGGTAGGTCTGAGAGTGGCAACGTCAAACTCACAGCAGGCGTTTTCGACTCCGGCTGTATCAAGCGCAAAGCTTTTCAGCTCGGCATAGTGAGTGGTCGAAGCTATCCTTGCGCCCTGACTCCTGAGCTGTTCAAGTATCGCAGTTGCAAGGGCTGCGCCCTCTATGGGGTCTGTGCCTGCGCCAAGCTCGTCGATGAGGACAAGGCTTTTTTCATCGGCTGTTTCAAGTATCCTGCGGATATTCGTGATATGTGCAGAAAATGTAGAAAGCGACTGTTCTATGCTCTGTTCGTCGCCTATGTCCGCAAGAACATTGTCAAATACGGAAAGCTCGCTGTTGTCGGACGCAGGTATCATAAGTCCGCACATCGCCATCAGTGACAGCAGACCGAGAGTTTTGAGAGAAACCGTCTTGCCGCCCGTATTCGGACCCGTAACTACAAGGGTATCGAATTTCAGACCAAGCTGTATGTCGGTCGGCACTACCTTTTTCTGATCTATGAGCGGGTGTCTGGCATTGCGGAGATTGATTATCCCCGTATCGTTCATAACAGGCAGGGTCGCCTTCATCTTGTATGCAAGAGAAGCCTTTGCAAATATCAGGTCAAGCTCGGTGATTATCCTGTAGCTCTCACAGATGGAATCGCCGTAAGCGCCGATCTCGGCAGAAAGCTCCGCAAGTATCCTGTCGATCTCCGCCTGTTCCTTTGAGTGAAGTATGCGTATTTCGTTGTTGGCTTCGACAACGCTCATCGGCTCGATAAAAACCGTTGCACCGCTTGCAGAGGTATCATGGACAAGTCCCGGAACTGATGAACGGAACTCCGCCTTTACGGGGATAACGAACCTGCCGCTCCTGATAGTGACGATGCTGTCCTGAAGGTACTTCTGCATGGATGATGAGTGGATTATCTTGTCTAATTTTGCTCTTATCCCCGAAGCCGCAGCAGTGATCTTTCTGCGTATGGACGCAAGCTCCGGAGATGCGTTGTCTGCGATCTCGTCCTCTGAAAGTATGGACGAGGTTATTTTTGTTTCAAGGTATTTGTTCGGCACAAGGGCGTTGAAGCGCATATCAAGACAGGTGTCTATTGATGCGGACTTATCTCTCCATTCTACGGCACGTCTTATGACACGAAGGAGAGCCGCCGCCCTGAGAAGTTCAAGCTGAGTAAGCACGGCTCCCGCCTGGGCACGTCTTACTGCGTTGGTCATGTTGTGGATATTTCCGAAGGAAGGCGAACCGAAACGTGCCGAAAGCGAATGGGCATCATAAGTTTCCTTCAGAAGTTCATTCACCTCAAAGAGATGAGGCGACGGTTCAATGCTTAGTGCAAGCTGTTTTGAATCCTCAAATGAAGCCTCTTCCGAGAGCTTTTCGAGTATCTTGTCAAGTTCAAGTGCTTTGTGGTCTTTGTTCATAAAAATTCCTCGTTTATATGTATCCTCACATCATATTTGTGATCTGTTTGTAATAGTCTATTGTTTTGGGATGGCTGAGGGACACGGAGAGCATATACTGTTCGGCACATTCCGAAAGCTGTCTGAGGGATTCGCCGGAAATATTGAACGAAAAAAGCTTTTTGGGTTCGGCAAGGATAATATATCTCACAGCCGCAAGAGCGCCCTTTGAAAGCTTCTGCATACTGTCCTTATTGGTACAGCATTCGGAGCAGTAAAGGCAGTTGTCAAGGATATTGTAGTACATCATGCTGCTCTCATATTTCCCGCACTTTTCGCAGTATACTACATTCGGCATGAAGCCCAGCAGAGACGAAAATCTCAGCTCAAAAACGGCCTTTATAAGCTCCGGAGATTTGTCCTGTCCTTCGAGAACGTGAAAACAGTTCAGCACAAGGTCAAGCTGTTCGGAAGAATTGACATCAGATCTTATATTCCTGACAACAAGATCGCTGATATACTGAGTAAGCGCAAGCCTGTCGAGAGAGACCCTGAGATCATAGAACGACTTTATGATCTCAGCGTCGTCGATCACATTGACCGTCCTCCCGACAAACACCTCGAACCGTGAATAGCAAAGCGGCTGTGTCGGTGCAAAAAGACTGCTTTTGACATCTCTGGAACCCCGTGCGGCACACGAAACAACGCCCCTGTCTCTCGTCAGGAGAGTGACGAACCTGTTTTTATCGTCCGCCGTCTGCTCCGTCAGTACGATTCCTTCCATTTCCGTTTTCATAAAATTCCTCCGGCTCTTTCCGGTCCTCTGCGGCCGGATATCCTAATTTTATACGGCAGTAGTCAAGATAATCACTGACTCTGCCTGTTTCCGTAAAGTTTTTCCAAGCGGCATATTCATCCATACTTCTCCCCCACTTTTTAAGATTCGTATGGTATTATTATATACCGTTTCTATTTAAAATATACTTATTCCTCGCTCTGGTCAAGCTCATAGCCGAGAGTACGCAGTACGGATTCCCTGTTGCGCCAGTCCTCTTTTACCTTGACCCATATCTGGAGATTGACCTTACAGCCGAAGAACCTCTCCATATCCTGACGGGCATAAGTGCCGATCCTTTTCAGCATCGAACCGCCCTTACCTATTATGATACCCTTGTGAGAAGCCTTTTCGCAGTAGATGGTAGCGTCGATGTCGATGATACTTTCCCCCTGAGAATCTAACTCCTCACTCTTTACTGTGCGGCGTTCCTTCATTTTTTCGATGAGGACGGCTGTTCCGTGAGGCACTTCCCTTTCAAGAAGGCGCAGGAGCTTTTCTCTTATCATTTCTCCTGCAAGCACTCTTTCCGGCTGGTCGGTGAGAGTGTCCTCGTCAAACATGAAGTCTCCTTCGGGCGCAAGGCTGCGCATTTCTTTTTTGAGTATCTCTATGCCGTCACCGGTCTGTGCGGAACACGGCACGACTGCACTGAAATCATACAGCTCAGAAAAAACCGCTATCTGTGAAGCAATGACTGTCTTATCCTGAACAGTGTCTATCTTGTTTATCGCAAGGACTGCCGGAAGTCCAAGAGACGCAAACTTTTCACAAAGCTGTCTTTCCTCCTCGGATACTGCCCTGTCAGCTTCAACAACAAGCACACACAGGTCAACTCCCGCAACACTCTCGTTGATGGAGCGCAGCATAAAGCGGTCAAGCTCGTTTTTGGGCTTGTGCAGACCGGGAGTGTCGATAAAAACAAGCTGGCTGTTTTCTTCCGTAAGAACACCCATTATTCTGGTGCGTGTAGTCTGAGGCTTTGAAGACACAATGGCTATCTTCTCGCCGAGAATTTTGTTGAGTATTGATGATTTTCCCACATTCGGACGCCCTACAATGGCGATGAATGCGCTTTTTGTATCTGACATGATTATCATTCCTTTTTTCTTTTTCCTTTTCTGAACGGTCTTAAAAAACCTTCAGGCCCTGCCGCAATGAATATCACCGCAAACACGGAGATCACTGTCACACCCAGAAGTGCCGGCAGGTCATTTTTAAAAAATTCGTACATCCTGACCCAGCCATCCGGATCGGAAAACAATAAAATGCCGACCGCAGCCGCAAAAACTGCCATTATCAGCACAGCACCCGCAGCGGCATCCTTTGAACGTTTTATTCTTTCGTCCCTGTTTTGCGTCACCCTGTCGCATAGTTCTTCTATGGAAGTATTGACAGCTTCAAGCGCCATAACAGCGCCTATGGTCAGGAGAACGATGAGATATTCAGTTTTTGTAAAACTAAAAAAACGCGCAAAAACGAGAACATACAGTGCCGCCACTGTATGAAATCTCATGTTCCGCTCGTTTTTTATGCAATGTATGATACCGCAGAATGCGTATTTAAAGCCTTTCAGAAATGGCATCAGACCTCATCCTTCATAACATAGCTTGATGAGCTGGGCAGTCCAAGCTGAGTCATGACCATTTCTTCTTTTTCACGCATCCTTATCCTCTGCAGTCCGTTATCCTCGTGGTCATAGCCAAGAAGATGGAGCATCGAATGTGCAGTAAGATAACCGACCTCTCTCTGAAGGCTGTGGCCGAAGCGGTCAGCCTGTTCAACGGCAGTCTCCATAGATATAACGATATCTCCGAGTATCTTTGCGCCTGTTTTCGGGTCTATATCATACTTGCCGTCCTCACCCATCGGGAAAGAAAGAACGTCCGTAACACTGTCCTTATTGCGGTAGATAGAATTGAGTTCCTTTATTTGTTTATTATCAACAAGAGTAACGCTCACCTCTACCGAGCCTTCAAACTCTTCAAGCTTGAGGACAGCATTGCAGCAGCGTCTTATCAACATTCTGAGTCCGGTCGGGATCTTGATCTCCTTCTGTTTGTTCGTAATGATTACCTTGATCTTATCCATCTTGCATCTCACCTTTCTATAGTTAGTTTCAGCCTCTGATCTTCTCGATCAAATATAACGTGCTGACGATCAATTATTTATTTCCTGTTCTTCCGCCCGACACTGCACCCTCATAGGCCTTTATGATATCCTGAACAAGTCTGTTTCTTACAACATCCTTTGCGGAGAACATAACGCTTTCTATCCCGTCGATACCTTTCAGTATCCTGACTGCATCCTTCAAACCCGAACGCACACCGCCCGGAAGGTCGATCTGGGTTATATCGCCTGTTATGACCATCTTGGAATTGAAGCCAAGTCTCGTGAGGAACATTTTCATCTGTTCCGGAGTCGTGTTCTGTGCTTCGTCAAGTATGATGAAGCTGTCGTCAAGTGTGCGCCCTCTCATATAAGCAAGCGGGGCAACCTCGATATTGCC
>DBWG01000009.1:24627-25499 GCA_002308635.1 Ruminococcaceae bacterium UBA1244
CTCGAACGGAACGCCGCAACAGCCATTGCGACCGCAAGATAGGTCTTTCCTGTTCCGGCAGGACCCACACCGATCGTCACGGTATTTTTTTTGATAGCGGAGCAGTAGCTTTTCTGACCGAGAGTTTTCGGCTTGACTGGCCGTCCTTTTGAAGTGATACATATACAGTCCCCGCCAAGCTGTTCAATACGGCTCTCGTTTCCGTCATTTACGAGAGACATACAATAGCGCACATTCTGGTCGCTCAGTGCCTCGCCCTTGTTGAGCAGACTCAGCAGGCTCTCGATGACCTTGACAGCTTTGGAAACATTTTCAGCCTCGCCTGTGACCTTCAGTTCAGACCCTCTGCACAGTACCGACACCATATATTCGTTCTGGATAAGCCTTATATTTTCATCAAAGGTCCCGAACAATGCCACTGCCTGCTCCATACGGTCAATATTGATCGTTTGTTCAAACATTCAACCACCTGATACAATTCTTACAAAATAAATTATAAATTTTAGGACAAAACTCTAATTCTTTTTAAGTATAACATAAAAATAGTTAAAAGTCACTATATTTTTTTAATTTTTTTGATTTTTTAAAACAAAATTTATCATTTGTAAATATCCTGTCCCAAAATAATAACAGTAAAACATGTGTATTTTGATCCCGAAAAAAAATAATATATATTTTATAAAAAAGTGTTGACAATTTCTCCGCTTTATGGTATCATAACAAAGTCGCAGGGAGAAAGATTCCTGACAAATATGGAGAGGTATCGAAGCGGTCATAACGAGGCGGTCTTGAAAACCGTTTGACGTAAAGTCACGTGGGTTCGAATCCCACACCCTGCGGGAAATAAGGAAAGGCATCTCGGATTGGAGGTG
>DBWG01000114.1:0-410 GCA_002308635.1 Ruminococcaceae bacterium UBA1244
AATACCGGAACATCGTTTTTGTCCCATTCAACCTCAAGCAGTCTGTGTATCGTTTTCGCTTCACAGCCTGTGACCTCCGACATCCTCTGTGCTGCACGGCCTGTCGGCGCTGCAAGAAGTACTTTTATACCGCTTTGTCTGTATAGCTCGATTATGGCATTGAGCGTTGTCGTCTTTCCTGTTCCGGGACCTCCGGTAAGGATGAGCAGTCCGCCTGAAAGTGCTTCGATTATCGCCTTCCTCTGGAGCGAAGCATAAGTCATACCCTGCTTTTTTTCAAAGAGGTCAAGCGCAAGCTCCACTCCGGTTATTTTTTCCGGCGGGAATTTTTGCATCATCAGCAGTCTTCCAGCGGAAAAGGTTTCGCTCCTGTAGAGTGCCGGCAGAAAAACAAATTCACGTCCGTCTAT
>DBWG01000114.1:525-15731 GCA_002308635.1 Ruminococcaceae bacterium UBA1244
GAATTGTATCTTATGACATGAGTAATGCCGGCTCTTATCCTGAAAATATCATCGTTTGGTTTTTCGAGAGAAACGGCTATATAGTCAGCTCTTTCAAATGAGACCCCCACCGAAACATCACAGAGTATATACGGGTTCTGCTCAATTAGCTTTACCGCATCAGCGCCGAGAGTTTTCCACACCCTGACAGCTTCTATTGTGGAAATGCGGTATTTTTCCAGGAACATCATTACCTCTCTCATCCCGAATGTCCTGCGTATTTCGGCACAGATAGTCATTGCCTTTTCTTTTGAAATACCCTTTATCTGTTCAAGGCGTTCCGGCTCGTTCTGCATCACTTCAAACGTTTTTTCTCCGAAAGCCTCAACAAGTCTTTTGGCGGTCGCTCTGCCGATACCCTTTACAGTGCCTGATGAAAGGTACTTCAATATGCTGTCGGTTGTAGACGGCATGAACTGCTCATAGTATTCAAACGAAAACTGTTCGCCGTAGCTTGGATGTGTTTTCCAGCCGCCAACAAGCTTCAATTCATCGCCTATATTGACATCGGACATATTCCCGACCGCTGTTGCGTTCACTCCGTCGCAGAGCATAGTCATAACAGTGTAGCCGTTTTTTTCATTTCTGTATATAATATCTTCCACAGTTCCGCAGAGCTGCAGGAGTTCTTTTTCTGCCATATCATTCACCCATAAACAGTTTACAGTTTTATCCGCTCAGTGTCAAGTTTTGCGGGGAAACCTTTCTGAAGAAAGATTCTCACCCGCACCGCTTTCCAAAGACTTTATACAAAAAAGCGCCCGCCGGAAACCGACGGACGCTGATATTGCCGATAGAAATATATTAAAGAACTCTTACTCTGATAACACCGTCGATAGCCTTGATAGCATCAACAACAGCAGCGTCAACAGCGTTTGCTGTGTCAGCGATCATGTAGGAATATTCCTTCTTTGACTGGTTAGCCATTGATTCGATGTTGTTGCCGCTGTCGGAGATCTTAGCGCAGATAGAGCTTATCATGTTAGGAACGTTCTTGTAGATAACACATACTCTTGCAGCGCCCGATCTTGCCATAGCTACGTTGGGAAGAGTTACGGAATTTGTGATGTTGCCGTTCTCAAGGAAGTCCTTGATCTCGTCAGCAGCCATCTTTGCACAGTTGTCCTCAGATTCGGGAGTTGATGCGCCGAGGTGAGGCATAACGATAACGCCGTCTTCGCCGAGAATGTCGTCTGTAGCAAAGTCTGTTACATAGCAGGCGATCTTCTTGTCAGCGATAGCCTTGAGAACATCAGCAGAAACAACGAGGTCTGCTCTTGAATAGTTCATGATGCGTACATTGTCCTTCATCTTTGCGATGCTCTCGCTGTTGATGAAGCCCTTTGTATCGGGTGTGAGCGGCACATGAACTGTGATGTAATCGCTTGCTGCATAGATCTCGTCAAGAGTATTGACGTGCTTTACTTTTCTGGAGATCATAAGAGCGTGGTCAACAGAAAGATAGGGATCATAGCCTACTACATCCATGCCGAGTGCTACAGCAGCGTTTGCGACAAGGATACCGATAGCGCCGAGACCGATAACACCAAGAGTCTTGCCCTTGATCTCAGGACCTACGAACTGACCCTTGCCCTTTTCTACCATCTTGCCGACTGCATCGCCGTTGCCTTTGAGAGTCTTTGCCCATTCGATACCGGCAACTACCTTTCTGGAGCTGAGAAGAAGACCTGTAAGAACAAGCTCTTTAACAGCGTTAGCGTTTGCACCGGGAGTATTGAATACAACGATACCCTTTTCTGCACACTTGTCAAGCGGAATGTTGTTTACGCCTGCGCCTGCTCTTGCAATTGCAAGAAGGCTTTCGGGCATTTCCATCTCGTGCATTGAAGCTGAACGTACAAGTATAGCCTCAGGAGCCTGAACGTCATCTGCTACGGTGTAGTTTGCTCCAAGAGCGTTGACAGCTACCGGAGAGATCTTGTTAAGTGTCTGTACATTGAACATTTTTATTCACCCTTTTAAAATATAAAATATAACGTCCGGTCCCGATGCCGAAACACCGGAATCGGACAGTTTTCAAGTCATTTTTATCTTAGCTGTTTCTTGCTTCAAAGTCCTTCATGAACTCAACAAGCTTTTCAACGCCCTCGATCGGCATAGCGTTGTAGATAGAAGCTCTCATGCCGCCGACTGTACGGTGACCCTTGAGGTTAACGAAGTCGTTAGCTGTTGCTTCCTTAACGAACTTAGCGTCAAGCTCATCGTTGCCTGTGATGAAGGGAACGTTCATAAGTGAACGGTCCTCAGGAACAACTGTACCCTTGAACATCTTTGAGTTGTCAAGGAAATTGTAGAGGATAGCAGCCTTCTGCTCGTTGCGCTTCTGCATATTCTCAAGACCGCCGATATCATTCTTGATCCACTCAAGAACGAGCTTAGCGATATAGATAGTCCAGCAGGGCGGTGTGTTGAACATTGAGCCGTTGTCAGCGTGGGTCTGATAGTTGAGCATTGTGGGGGTGAAGTCCATAGCGTTGCCAAGGAGATCCTCACGGATGATTGCTACAACAAGACCTGCGGGAGCCATGTTCTTCTGAGCACCTGCATAGATAACGCCGAACTTGGAAACATCAAGAGGTGTTGACAGGAAGCAGGAAGAAACGTCAGCAACCAGCGGAACGTCGCCTGTCTGGGGAAGCTCATGGTATACAGTACCATAAATTGTATTGTTCATGCAGATATAGAAATAGTCTGCATCTTTTGTGAATGTATCAGGATCAAGCTTCGGGATATATGAGAAGGTCTTGTCCTTTGAAGAAGCAACAGCCTTTGCATCGAGGTATCTTGCAGCCTCTTTGTAAGCCTTTGTTGCCCACTGACCTGTGAGAACATAGTCAGCCTTCTTGTTCTTGTTGCCGAAGTTGAGAGGGATAGCTGCAAACTGTGTTGAAGCGCCGCCCTGAAGGAACAGAACCTTGTAGTTGTCCGGAATGTTCATTACTTCACGGAGAAGGCTCTCTGCGCCGTTGATAATGCCCTCGAACACCTTTGAACGGTGGGACATTTCCATTACGGACTGGCCGCAGCCATGATAGTCAAACATTTCCTCTGCTGCTCTTTTCAGCACGACCTCAGGAAGAACTGAAGGACCTGCCGAAAAATTGTAAACTCTTTTCATTTTTATTGCCTCCAATATACGATAGAAATTTGAAAAAATATCCGTACTTCCCTATTATAGTGCAATTCCCTTTTTATGTCAATCAAAAAATGAAGGATTAACGGCTAAAAGTTGCATTTTTTGGCGAAATAACATACTGAGCCGTTATTATTTATTCACTATTCACTATTGATTATTCATTATTTCCGTCTCTGACCCTGACCGCCTCTTCATCCTCGTGGCGTATCTGACCGCGCTTGATCTTTCCGCTGAAGGTCTTCGGCAGTTCGTCAACGAATTCTATAACTCTCGGATACTTGTAAGGCGCTGTAGACTTCTTAACATGATCCTGAAGCTCCTTTTTGAGAGCCTCGCTCGGCTCGTAGCCCTTTTTGAGTACGATAGTAGCCTTTACTACCTGACCTCTTACCGGATCAGGCACACCGGTTATCGCACATTCAACAACAGCATCATGCTCGATAAGCGCACTCTCTACTTCAAAAGGTCCGATACGGTAGCCGGAGCATTTTATAACGTCGTCATTTCTTCCGACGAACCAGTAGTAGCCCTCGCTGTCACGCCATGCCATGTCGCAGGTGTTGTAGCAGGTGCCTAAAAGCTTTTCTTCGGTCATTTCGGGATTGAGATAGTAGCCTGTGAACAGACCTGCCGGAGGATTGTTCTTTACATCCATGATGCAGATAGAACCCTCTTCACCGACACCGACTTCTTTGCCTTCGCTGTCAAGCAGACGGAGATCATATATCGGAGAAGGCTTTCCGGAAGAACCGACCTTTATGTCGTCCCACTGGAAGTCCGCCAAAAGCACTGAGCCTTCGGACTGACCGAAGCCCTGATAGATGTTGTGTCCGGTAAGTCTCTGCCACTTCATGTTGACCTCTGCATTGAGAGGTTCACCGGCAGTAGCATAATGCTTTATGGAGGAGAGATCATAGCTTGCCACATCTTCAAGAAGCATGAAGCGGTACATTGTCGGAGGAGCGCAGAATGTCGTAAGCTTATACTTTGCCATCTTTTCGAGCAGCTTTGCAGGTACGAACTTATCCATATCATAAGCAAATACCACAGCACCGCTGAGCCACTGTCCGTAGATCTTGCCCCAGCCGAACTTTGCCCAGCCGGAATCACTGACGCTCATGTGCAGCTTGCCGTCCTGTACACGCTGCCAGTATTTTGCGGTAACGATATGTCCGAGCGGATGAGCGAAATTGTGCTGTATCATCTTTGGCATACCTTCTGTTCCAGAGGTAAAGTATACAAGCATGATATCGTTCCATGAGGTCGCCTGATCGTCAGTCGGGCGCTCAAAAACGTCTGACTGTTTTTCTATCTCGTCCTCGAAGAATTCCCAGCCGTCTTTCTTTTCGCCGACAACTATTCTCGTTTTAAGCGTCGGGACATCCGGCATAGCGTTTTCTACCTGAGTTGTTACAAAGTCATCGTTCACACAAACTATAGCTTTTGCTTTTGCGGCATTTGCACGATAGACTATATCTTTCTTTGTGAGCTGGAGCGTACTCGGAATAACGATCGCGCCTATCTTGTGAAGCGCAACGGCACACACCCAGTATTCCCAGCGTCTTCTGAGTATCATCATTACGACATCGCCCTTGCGGATGCCGATACTCCTGAAATAATTTGCAGCCCTGTTTGAGAAAAGGCTTATATCCTTGAATGTAAACGTCTTTTCTTCATCGTGGTCGTTGCACCATACAAGTGCTTTTTTTGTTTCGTCCTGTTTTGCCCATTCGTCGACAACATCATAGCCAAAGTTGAAATTTTCGGGAACATTCACTCTGTAATTCTTCTTGAAATCCTCGTATGAATCGAACTCGATGCGCGGTAAGAATCTGTCAAGCAGCATTTTGATATCTCCTTTTCTTATTTTGTCCGCCGTTTTCATGTGCAATTAGCATTATCATATATCACGATGACACTATAATAACTTTTATTGCAAAATAATATTTTTCTGTTGCCTTCGGTTAGTTTAACACACAGAAAATTCCTTGTCAAGTATACTATAGTTTCATATCTGATATTATAATGCTATATTCAGGACGGAATGTTATATAACGACACCATTTCTCCGTCAAACAGATCATCACTCATATCTCCGCCAATAAGTCTTCCGTCAAAAACGAGCAGGGTCATAGTCCTTCCGCATCCCTCATATTCCGGATAGTGCAGGCTGTATCTCGTACATTCAAACCCTTTATATGCGGAAAGATCCGTTCCCAGAGGCTTCTGCAATTCATTATACTTTTCATACATATCATTGAAGCTCTTGGGTATCGTGACCTCATCTGTTTTTATGCCGGCAGGGGCTTTGTCTTTATAAAAAAACTCTGCGATCCTTATTGCATCGCTTTCGTCTCTCACACGGATATCAAGCTCCCTGCCGTCTATCACCATGCTGTCACGCTTTTTATTTATCAGAACAGTTCCTGCCGTGATGAGCGACAAAAATACGACAGCAAATGCCAGAATGATACCCGCTCTTTTAAGCGTCCCTTTTCTGCCGAATGACATAATAAACAAACCTTTCACCCTCTGCATATTATTAATGTATCTTTGTACGATAATTATTTGTTCCTGCATAATCGCAGTACGACCGGACATATAATATCTGAGACGGGTCAAAAAGCCCGCAAAAAAACTGAGGTGATAAATTTGAAGAAACGCAAAGCTTTATCAGAACAAGGCACATCGCTTCCAGGCACTCCGTTTTATACCCTTACACGTGACGGCAGGACGGCAAAGGCTTCAACAAGGGTTCTGCCGTCACAGTTCAGGTTCCCGGTGCTGCCGGCAGCGTGCAGCTTTATAAGAAACGTTTTTCCCTGATGACACCATTTAGCAGCGATCACGCACAGCTTATGCACACCCTTTCTTCGGGTGTGCATAACGCTATGCAATAATTATGACGGAAAGCAAAAAATTATATCAGTTATAAAAATTTTTTTCAAAAAAGTCTTGACAAATTATTTTTATTATGCTATTATAAACAAGTCGTCAGGACATAGTCCTGAGAAACAAAAAACGCTGGTGTAGCTCAGTTGGTAGAGCAGCTGATTTGTAATCAGCAGGTCGGGGGTTCAAGTCCGTCCACCAGCTCTTGAAAAAAATAAGCCTGTTTTAATCAGCAGGCTTTATATGGGAGAGTTCCAGAGCGGCCAAATGGGGCAGACTGTAAATCTGTTGTCGACGACTTCGGTGGTTCGAATCCACCCTCTCCCAGTGTACATTGCGTCCTGCTTTTGGCAGGACGTTTTTTTGTCTTGATATTCAATTTATATTCAATTTTTTGAAGTATTGATTTCTTGCCATAAACATGGTATAATTTATTGTGTATTGGTAAAAAATCAGAACTATAGTGACTAAAATTTGTAAAAATTTATTATGATGAGCGTTCTACATATAATCTCACTTTTATATTTTATTCGGTACAAATTGTATCAGTGATTTGTGCCGGGCTTTCAGCTTTGGTAAATATTTGTCGGACGTGGTTTAAAGATCAGTGTCCGGTGCTGTACACAGCACAAGGTCAGCGGATATAAAGTCAGACAATGTTTATATACCCCCAAAAAAAAACAAAACCTAAAGGAGGAAATAAGATGACAAAAACAAAAAAACATTGAGCATTCTGTTATCATTTATAATGACACTCAGTCTGTTCATTATTATTCCGGTCACATCGGTCAGCGCCGAAATTAGCGACTATAATACGATTTATCCTATGCCTGCTCCCACATCAGTTGATGGATACGGTATAATTAATGTCACCTTTGGCAATATCGATGTAGTAAACAACAGTGAGTACCCCACTTCTGCTCCTTACTATGGAGACTACTCAGATCAGGTCGGTTCTTACTTTCCCGGCGATACCGCAGAAGTTGCCATAACATTATACACCGGCTATACTTACGGCACAGTCATATTTGTAGACTGGAACAAAAACTACAACTTTGAAGCCGATGAAGTGGTATATAAAGGCGAAAGTACTTCCTACTGTCCCACGACCCTTAATGCTTCTTTTGATATCCCCTCAGATACGAAAATTGACAGCTACAGGATGCGTATCTGTGCAGCCGACTTTTATTATGACAACTTTATAAAGGGCAGTGACTACATCCCTGAATACTCTGCTCCTACCAGTGACTATTGTGTGGTTCATGACTACACTCTTAAAGTAGAATCTCCCTGCGATCATGAATTGACCTTTGTTCCCGGCATTTCAGGCGGATGTTTCGAAGAAAGCTCTATACCGTACTTCCACTGCAGCATTTGCGGCAGAAACTACAAGGACGCAGAATGTACTGTCCTCCTCAGGAACAGCGATTTTGTTATCGAACCTAAAGGATTCCACAACCCGATTAGTAATTATACCGATAACGAAGACGGCACTTACACCGTTTTCTGCAGCGACTGCGGCGCTTATTATACCACGAATTCTAACGTTGCCAAAGTGACCCTCACAGCAGGTGATGTCTGGGGAGACGAAACCGGTTATCAGATGCTTCTCGACGCCGATGCAAACACCTTCGGCAGCATTATTCCGGAAAAAGGAAATCTTTCCACCATAGGTGATGCCGATCAGAGTATTTATGACGAGTTTGAGTATAAAATACCCGAAAATGCAGACGGAAGCTTAACGACGCAAAATATAGTGATAAGCAACAGTGTTTCCATTAATATACCCGCAGGTACTTATGACTGGTGTATCACAAACCCGACTCCCGATGATAAGATGTATATTGCAGGCCCCTATGGCCCATTCCCAGCTCGTTATGACAACTTCGTTTTCTTACCCGGAGCAGCCTATGAATTCAGTATGGGCAATTACGGCACTCACGACGGTGTAGAACTTTCGCTTGTCCTTCCTGATGATGCCCACAAACATTCATGGGAGTACACACTGGACGGTACGACTTTTACGGCGCACTGCACAGAGGATGACTGTATCTTTGAAGATTCTACCCTGACTCTCAGCGCACCTGCCGGCGATATCTATTATGACGGCACACCCAAAACGGCAATACTCAGCGAAATAACCAACTCCCTTGCTTTCCCGGAAAATTACACCAAGATAGTATATTACAAGGACGGCGCAATTGTAAGAGGCGATCCTGTTGAGCCTGGCACTTATACTGCGAAAATTTTTGTAAACGGGATCGAAGCAAGCGTATCGTTTACCATTTTAAAGAAAGGGCAATTCACAGGCAACTCCCTGTCTCTTAACGGCGATATCGGCATAAACTTCTACGTATGCGTACCGGAAAATTTCCAGGATAACGCTCAGGTCAAGTTCAGCTGGAAAGAAGACAATACCGAAACCTACACCATCAGCGAGATCGAGCCATACGAAGACGACATCTACAGATTCACAGTTCCTGTAGCAGCCGCTGAGATGACCGAACCTGTCACCGCAGAGCTGTATGTTGGCGGTGTGCTCGTTGATGAGACGGAATGTTCTGTCGCAATGTATGCAAACAAGATCCTGGCTGACGAAAACGGCGAGATCACTGAATTGTACGGCGAGGAAACAACCGAAAAACTTCAGGCACTCTGTAAGGCTATGCTTGTTTACGGCGCAAAGAGCCAGCTTTATTTCAACTACAACACTGATAACCTTGCGGATGCAGATCTGGAATACACAATGGATGACCTGACATCTGCCGAGATCATCGCTCTCGGCAAAACGAACATTCCTGACCTGTCAAAGTCATACGGAATAAAGTTTGCAGGTTCTTCTCTCCTTCTCCGCACCACGACCACCTACCGCCTGTATTTCAGCGTAACCAACTATAGTAAGCTGGATGAACTGACAGTAAGGCTCGGCAATGAAGCACTTGAATACGGTACAAAAGACAAGTATATCTACTTTGATATCAGCGATATCCCCGCAGCAAGTGTATTCGACAACTTTACGCTGACATTCGGCGAAACAACCGTCACCGTAAATGCCGGCGCATACGTCCGCAGTACCCTTAACAGCAGCGATACCCTCAAAGCTGCAATGACCTCATTGTACCGCTACAATGAAGCAGCACAGGACTATTTCGCAGAATAAAAAAACTTTTCATTTTATCTCATCCTGATAGAGTTGGATAAATAAACACTACAAGCCGGTCTGAATTGTCAGACCGGCTTGTTTTTTCTTGTACTGCTGAGATTTTCCTCAGAACTCTTTAATTTTATATTGACGTAATGCCATCAGAATGATACTGATAAACATCGGAAACAAAATCAACCACCTTATTTTCGTCCTTATTTTCATATTCCTCGGCCTGACCGAACTTTGGTATTACAAAAGTAAATATGATGTACAGTATTCCGGCTATTGCAAAGAGTATCGCAGCGATCAACCAGATGCGCTTTCTGATATCCTTTGCTCTCTGCTTCTTTGCCATTTTCTGATAATCGCTGTTACGCTGGGCGATCTCAGACTTCTGCGCCTCAATATCAGCAAGACGCTGCTTTTCGTATTCTTCGATCTGACGCTTTACCTTTTCTTTTTCAAGCTCCTGAAACTCTTTGTTTCTGCGGAGATTTTCAACGCTTGTATTCTTTTCGAGCCACTCCCTGTTGACCTTGCACTGCGAACATTTTTTATCCTCGCTCCAGTTGAACGCACCGCAGGCACAGAGCCAGTGATCCTCTTCAAATTCCGGCTGCAAAACAAGATCCACGCCGTTTATGCCGCTTCTTACGCAGATATCCATAAACTGCTTGTTGTAATCCCCCTGAACCGAATAGATATTCTGCTGTTCTATTTTTGTGTCGAAATGCTTATTTTCCTTGTTCTCCCATTTTTCCCCGCCGGAAAACGAAACGCTCCTTATGACATATTCCATGTTTCTCGTTTCTATATCGGGAACAGGTATCTGTCTTTCATAGCCGAAGCTGTCGTTTCTTTCTGCATCAAGACCGCTGAAGCTGACATTTTCGATGCGTCCGATAGGTTCCCTGTGTTCATTGAAGCAGACGACATCAAATATTATCTCTTCGAGCATGGCAGGTCTGAGGTTGACAAACTTTACACGTGTATACATCTCGCCTTTAAGCCTGTCAAGTTCAAGACACATCGAACGCAGTATAACAGGCGAACCCCTGAACCACATATCATCGTTTTTTATTTCAAGCAGCTTTGTTATTTCTTCATCCATTTTTGTCACCGTCCGATAATTTATATCATTATTCTAATAGCTTATCACTGCAATGTCAAGTAATATATCTTCTCCTCCGGCCTGTCACGAAATGACTCCAAGCCCTTCAAGCAGTATTTTCAGACCTATCAGTATAAGTATAATGCCGCCGACAAATTCGGCTTTTTTCTGATATTTGCTTCCGAAAAGGCTGCCGAGCTTTATTCCTGCCGCCGAAAAAATAAATGTTATTATTCCTATGGTCAGCACTGCAGCAACAATATTGACTTCCAAAAACGCAAAGGTTACTCCCACAGCAAGCGCATCTATGCTTGTTGCTATCGCAAGAAGCAGCATGGTTTTTATGCCCATGTCAGAATTCTGCTTTTCTTCCTCTGCAAATACCTCTCGGATCATATTTCCTCCGATAAGGAACAGCAGCACAAACGCTATCCAGTGGTCAAACTGATCTATGTAGCCGACGAAAATGCTTGCAAACAAATATCCGACAAGCGGCATCAGTCCCTGAAAACCGCCGAACCATATTCCGGCTTTTACACTGTGGCGAAGCTTTATTTTTCCGAGCGACAGCCCCTTGCATATCGAAACCGCAAACGCATCCATTGCAAGACCTATCGCTAATATTACTATTTCATAGAACTGCATAATATCTTCTCCGATTTCCTTTTATTGAAGTGTTGTATTCTGACATAAAATATGCTATTATAATATAAAAAACATCCGGGAGATGAAAAAAACATGAAATCACTGAAATTATTCAAAACTATCCTGAGCCTTACCATTGCGATACTCGATGTTGTTATGGCTGTCATCATCCTCAAAAAGCTGCGGGAGGATGACGAGATAGTCAGCGGCACACCCGAAATCGACTCCTGAAGCCCGGCATCCGTTTTGCCGTAAGCTCACAAAACACGGAGGAACGCTATGACTGAAAAGAATACGCCGATATTGCCGCACTGCCACAGCGAAAATGAATCCGATCTCCTCAGAAATATGCCCGATCTTGATGTTGTGCGTACAGTTGCCGAAGCTATGAAGCAGCTTGGAGATCCCAGCCGGCTGCGTATTTTCTGGCTGCTGTGCCACTATGAGGAGTGCGTTATAAACATTGCCGCCGCCACAGGGATGACCAGTCCTGCTGTATCGCACCATCTGCGGCTTTTGAAGGGTGCCGGGCTGATAACATCACGCAGAGAGGGCAAGGAAATGTACTACCGTGCTTCCGACACACCAATGACCGAAAAACTCCACCGCACGATTGAAGAGATAGCGATGATCTCCTGTCCTGAGATCGAGCATCCCGCTTTATGAAATGATGTGTGCGATCACAGCATTCGACATTAAAAATCCTTTTTTGGTAAGCCTTATCCCCTCATCATCGACCAAAGTATAGCCGCCTTTTGAAAGGGCGGCTGCTTTTTTTATCAGTTCATCCGGCATATCCCGTCCGAATCGTTTTTGATAGCTTTCTTTCGTTATGCCTTCGGCAAGCCTGAGACCAAGCATTATAAATTCCTCTTCGTCTCCGCCTTCACCGTCGTCAGTTGTTTTGTTATCAAAAAAATCCTCAAACGATCTTTCAAAATAAAATCTCCTGCCGTCAATAAACGAATGTGCGGCAGGTCCGAAACCGAGATATTCTTCATCGTGCCAGTATTTGAGATTATGCCTGCTCTCATATCCGGGAAGAGAAAAATTCGATATCTCATACTGACGGTACCCATATTCCGAAAGCTTTTCAACGGCAAAAAGATACATCTCAGCCTGCCTGTCTTCATCAGGCAGCAAAAGGCTGTCCTTTATTTTGTAGTAGTGCGTACTCTTCTCTATTTTGAGAAGGTATGCTGAAATATGCTTAACACCGTGTGACGCACAAAAATCTATCGACCTCAGAAGGCTCTCACCGGTCTGTGACGGAGTAGCTATCATGAGGTCAAGTGAAATATTTTCAAAGCCTGCGTTCTGTGCCTGACGCACACAGCGGTCGGCATCCTTACTGTCATGCAGCCGTCCGAGAAGCCTGAGTTCATTGTCGTCGGACGACTGAAGCCCTATCGAAAGCCTGTTGAACCCGCTTTTAAGAAGGTCTTCAAATCCGATATTTTTCTTTTCGGGATTTACCTCAAGCGTTATCTCTGCATTTTCAAGTCCGAAATATTTTCGGGCTTCTCTGCATATCATTCCAAGACGCTGTTCACCGATAAGGCTCGGAGTTCCTCCGCCAAAATACAGCGTGTCGGCTGTGCGCCCGTACTTCTCAGAATAATATCCGATACTCCTGCACAGTGCGTCCGTATATTCATCAAACCTTTCCTCTCCCGCACACACGGAAAAGAAATCACAGTACGGACATTTTCTTTTACAGAACGGGATATGAAGGTACAGCCCGATCTTTTTTGCAGGTCCTTCCATCATTCGTTCGGACCCTTTCTCAGGATTATCACCATCTCAACAAACAGCGTGATGAGCGAAGCGGCAATAAGCGCAATATCAAAGCACATGAACGTATTGAACGATGCCGAAAGTCCGTCGTATGTCAGCTTGTCGCTCATGGTCAGGAAACCGACAAAAGCATCATTTTCGTTGGTATTGAGTGCGGTGATAGCATTGTCTATCATAAATGTAAAGACGACAAAGCAAACAAGTATTACTATAACTGTACCGGTAAGCACAGGCTTTTTGGGTCTGTTTATTACACACGCCGCAAACACCGACAAGAACAGTGCTGCGCCTGCTATTATTATGACTGGATTTATCATTTTATTCTCCTTATATATCAAAGCTCCGGCAGCGGTCTGTTGAGAAGCATTGCCGTTTTAAGCACGGCGATCTGTGTCTTTGCGTCAGCAAGCTCACCGTTCATTACCATTTCGACCGCCTTTTCAACAGGTATTCTCTTTACGTCAAGAAACTCATCTTCATCGGGATTCTGGTTCTCATAGTGATCCACCTTGCAGAAATAGAGATGGATTATCTCTCCGCAGTAGCCGGGGCTGGGATATACCTTTCCAAGAGTCATATATTCCCTGCCTATTGCGCCTGTTTCTTCAAGCAGCTCACGCTTTCCGTTTTCAAGCGGAGACTGACCCTTTTCAAGCTTTCCTGCGGGAAGTTCGAGTATCACTTCCTTATAGGGATATCTGAACTGCTCCACAAAAAGCAGCTCTCTGTTTTCTGTGAGTGCGGCGATACAGACACCGCCGGGATGTCCGACCACTTCACGCTTTGCAGTATTGCCGTTTTCAAGCTCTACGGTGTCGTTTGTGACATGGATTATCTTTCCGTTGTATATCTCATCAGACTCGAGAGTCTTTTCAAAATGCTTCATTGCTTTCCCCTCCGTTTTTGGATAATACCATCATTATACAGCATTTGTACAAAAATGTAAACTACAAATACTAAAAAGGGCAGCTCACGCTGTCCTTTAATGCACCAAATATCAGGTGTCCTCATCTCTTATTTCTTTTCTGATACGCATAAGTATCTTACCGAGATGGTTCTGTCCCTTTCCGTTGACCTGTCCCCAGATCCTGTCGCCCCAGTTATTGCCTTCAACCAATTCTTCATCACCGGTAGCAGCAAGCAGTTTTCCCAGCTCCGGATTCTGTGTAAACTTTGCCCTGCATATCCCGTACATGATGTCATACTTCACCTGTTCCCAGTCCTGACGCAGTACAGCACGTCTTCCTGCCCTTTTTGCCAGATCAGGACTAAGAGAAGCAAATTCCTTTCTTTTTTCAACATCAAGTGTCTTCTGTGCCTGAAAAGCCGCTTCATTATTACGATAGAGTATACCGTCATACTGCACGGGACATTCATAAAAATTACTGAGAAAATAATATTTGCCTCTGAAACTGTCTATCATGTCATGTCACTCTCCATTCTTATAAGCATCACATTTCAATACAATTATACTTTCAATACCATATATTGTCAACCTCTTTTGCCTGCAAATACGAATATGACACAACGGCAATCTGCCTTAAATTCCGGCAAAAAAGATTGAGATAATATAAAATATTTACATTTTTCCACTTTACATAAGGTTAAAAAAGTGTTACAATTGATTCTGATACAGTGGGAATACTGTATCTGTGAAATGATACTCTTTAAGATTTTGCGTTGAAGCAAAGAATCTTAAAAATAAAAAGGAGGAAAATTCCAAATGGCAAGAAAAATGAAAACCATGGACGGTAACAACGCTGCGGCTCATGTAGCCTATGCCTTTACTGAGGTTGCTGGTATTTACCCCATCACCCCGTCCAGCCCGATGGCAGACTACGTTGACCAGTGGTCAGCTCAGGGTCTCAAAAACATCTTCGGCACAACCGTAAAAGTTTCCGAGATGCAGTCAGAAGCAGGTGCTTCCGGTACAGTTCACGGCTCACTCAACGCCGGCGCTCTTACCACCACATTCACCGCTTCTCAGGGTCTTCTTCTTATGATCCCCAATATGTACAAGATCGCCGGCGAGCTTCTTCCGGGCGTATTCCACGTTTCTGCCCGCTGCGTAGCTTCTCACGCTCTTAACATCTTCGGCGACCATTCTGACGTTTATGCTTGCCGTCAGACCGGCTTTGCTATGCTTGCCGAAACAAATACTCAGGAAGTTATGGATCTTGCTCCTGTTGCTCACCTTGCAGCAATCGAGGGCAGAGTTCCTTTCATCAACTTCTTTGACGGTTTCAGAACTTCTCACGAGATCCAGAAGATCGCTATCTGGGACTATGAAGATCTTAAAGAAATGTGCGATATGGACGCTGTAAAGGCTTTCAGAAAGAGAGCTCTCAATCCTGAGCATCCTGTTATGAGAGGCTCACACGAAAACGGCGATATCTTCTTCCAGCACAGAGAGGCCTGCA
>DBWG01000075.1:0-546 GCA_002308635.1 Ruminococcaceae bacterium UBA1244
CTTTCCGGAAAGAGCCGCCGCATTTGCCGCTGTAATTTCTTCATCATTCACAGGAAGAACAAGGTCTTTTTTCAGCTGTTCGTATTTCTGACGTTCTTTCGGTGACAGTTCAACTTCACAGCGGCTCATGATAAGTTCCGGCATCTGCAAATGGTCTGTTGCTTTCATAGAGATGGTGATATCTGAGATTTTCTCGTATATTTTTTCCTCTGCACCCGGCAGCGGCTTATATGAATACACGACCATGCCGTTCATCTTGTCGGGCTGAAAATACGCTGAACGGTACTGTCCGATAAACCGCCCCAACCGCTGTCCCATATCAAGCAGTTTGAATTCTGCAAATAAGTCCATCAGACCGTTGCTGCTTGGAGTACCTGTCAGACCTACTATTCTTTTCACTTGCGGTCTGACTTTCATAAAGGCTTTGAAGCGTTTAGCCTGATGATTTTTGAATGACGAAAGCTCATCGACAACCACCATATCATAATCAAACTTGCTGTTTTCTATCAGCCACGGGAGGTTTTCACGGTTGATGATGTAAATATC
>DBWG01000075.1:603-2562 GCA_002308635.1 Ruminococcaceae bacterium UBA1244
TCAGATGCTCCCATTTTCTGATTTCAGCACCCCAACTGAAACGGGCTACACGAAGAGGTGCTATGATAAGGACTTTATGCACTTCAAAGCGGTCAAACATCAGGTCGTTAACGGCAGTCAAAGTAATAACCGTCTTGCCGCATCCGCAATCCAGCAGCAAAGCCGCTGCCGGATGATTGATTATGAAGTCCACGCTGTATTTCTGATAGTTATGCAGATTAGCCTCTGATAATATCATCGATTATCCCTCCAATCTGTTCTTTGTTGTCCAGCACATACACCTTGAAGCCTAACTGCCGGATCTGCTTATGCCGGACTGTCTGTATTGCTCTTGGTTTCCTGCCCGGTGCTTTCACCTCAACAAAGCCCAGCCTGCCGCCCGGAAATAAAACCAGACGGTCAGGCATACCGACAAATCCCGGTGATACGAGTTTCACGGCAATTCCGCCGTATGACTTGACTGCTTTGGTGAGTACCTGTTCAATTGTTTTTTCTCTTAAAGAGTTCATCTGCAGCCGACCTCGCCATTTCAATTACTGTTCTGTCCACATCATTTCTTGGTTTATCGTTAACGCTGCCGAAAAATACATCAGTGTATATACCGGCAATTCCCGGATGGTCACGGAACATATTGTTTTCAGCTGCGAAACTGACATCTTCAATCATTCTCAGGGCTTTCATCAGCTTATCCGCATCAGCGGCTGAAATCACGCCACTCACATCAACTGCTGCTTTGCCGCCAAGTGTTTTAAGCAAACGCATTTCAGCACCTGCTTTCAGATAAAGTTCCAATGTTCTTTCTTTTTTGTTTAACATAGATATTCCTCCTGTTGATTTTGGGAGCGATAACTTTCGTCTCATGTTACCACTCCAATTTTTATTGTGCTTGTGCATAAATACTCTGCTGTTTATCAGTGTTTCAGACTTTTGTCACATTGTCCCAACTCTATAATATGTATAAATGGTATATACACATTTTTATAATAAATAAAATAATCTTTTTTTGCCTATATTATAGGTTGTGTGACAATGTGACAAAAGCTTTTACTCCGCTGTTTATCAGTGCTTTTTTGTCGTCACACGATTTTTTATCCATTGTCGGGAAGGGACATTACTGCCGGATTGACCGTATATTTCGGAAGCGGCGGCCTGCCGTTTGATGAGGTTTTTTCGGGCTGACGAACTATATAGCCGTAATCGTCAAGGAAATCCAGCACGGGCTGTATCTCTGCTACTGTTTTGAATACTCGACAGTTTCTCATGGCAATTCTGCGGTCGAATTCGGACAATTTTTTCTCCTTAATCATCTTGAGAATACGGTTTGCCTGTTTGTGCATTGAGGCTTCGGGTATCACATCATATACTGCCAATGCGTGACTAAGATAGTATCTGCCCAGCTTTATAGCATTGTTCATTGTTTTGCCGCTGACTACAAGGGGTTCATTCTCCGTCAGAAATTCAGGAGCACGCATGATTTCTGCCCTGCACAGTACACCTGCAATGCGGAGTGTATTGCCGACAAGTTTTCCGACCCAATCCGCAATTTCGGCATATTCCGTTTTTAGCTTAGGTTCTATTTCGTTTGCAAAATCTGTAAGCAGCTTCAATGCTTCGTCAGAGAGTTTGATTATTTCTGCCTTCGGAGGATATTCTTCCTGCAGCATATTAACCATCTTTTTCTCGTATCTCTGATAAACCTCATCCGGCACAGGAGTGCTTTGGAAATTTCTGCTTCCGACTGACGAAACAGGCAGACAGTAAAGAAAACGAGCTGTCAAACCTCTGCCGCGAAATGTAGCATTACTCAGAACATCAGATATAACCTTTGGCTGTGTCATAAGCAGTATGGTCAGTGCAGGATTCATAATGCTCTCGCTTTCTCTGCCGATACGGTCAACTCTTATCGTATCGCCGGAGTAACCCTTAAGCATGACATCAATATTTACATTCTTCGTGTAA
>DBWG01000011.1:0-246 GCA_002308635.1 Ruminococcaceae bacterium UBA1244
TTTTTTGACCTCAAAAGGTCAAATTTCCGCCAAAGTATTTTCATCAACCGCATAATATGTTTTTGAACCGGACGGATAGAGCATATCGCCGGTTATGGTTGAGCAGTCCAGAACACCGTCAATGTCCGCCTCTCTCTGAGTGCCGGATAGAATCACTTTGCCGTCGATTTTGGCGATGTTGACTGACGAGCCGTCATGGACGTAAGGCAGACGCTTTGCAATGGTTTTGCCCTGAGAATTGTCCGA
>DBWG01000011.1:306-22714 GCA_002308635.1 Ruminococcaceae bacterium UBA1244
CCAACATAGGTGTTGCTGTTTTTGTCAGTGAAAGCGCAGATGTTCACATTAAAATTCGTGTTCGTTGTGTTGTTGTTTCGCAGGACAAGGGAAAAAGCAGTATTGCTTAAAAACACATGAATATCAAGCTTGAAGCTTTTTTGTGTAGCGGCATTTGTGCCAGAACGCACAGACACATAGCACGAAGCCAGGTCAGTACTGCCGTTGCGTATGGTTATAACTATGGTATTTGCAATTGAGATAGTGCCTGCTGAAAAAATCAGCTTGAATTTACCGTTAATGCTTACACCTGTTTCATCGCCGGAAAGCACCGTTATCCTGCTGTCAGCCGCTGTCAGAGCGTCAATGAAGTCCTGCACCATCTGAGCAGTCACCGTTTCATATACGCCGGAAGAAGCTTCTGACGCTGTTCTTGTTAAAGTCTGTGTCGTGTAGCTCATGAACCTACCTCCGTCTGAATTACTGTTACCGGAAAGTTATTCAGGATATAACCTCCGCCTGTTGGTGTTGGCGATGGCTGAGAACCGCCGGAAGCCCTTTGTACTGTTCCGCAAAGATTCAGCATACCGCTTTTCACTTTGCCGGAGATGTTGTTTTTTTGTAAGATAACAGCTTTCAAATCACTCATTTACTCACCCCCGGAAGACATTTGCGTCACAGCCCTGCCGACGATAAATTCATCGCATTTTACAGCCATAAAATAGTCGTTTCCGCTTTCAAGACCTATGTCGTACAGATAAGTCCCAAAGCTAAGCTCTGCTGTATCTGAGGGCGCAAGTTCAAGCACAAAAACGCCCTCGCCGCTGTCATAGGAGAGAGTTTTTTCTATAAGCAAACTGCCGCTGAGATCTTCTGCTTTTACACCAAAGCGCATCACATCACCGCTTGTATAGGTGTAAGGCGTACCGTCCTCATAAGTCAGCAAAATGACTGCCCGGAATGTCGTACCTTTTGGTATTTCGATTTTCATCTTTTTTTCTGCACCCCGCTTTTCATGTTGTTGATTATCATATTCAGGAGCTTCGGCTTCTGAGTGCCAACAGATATTTTTACGCTTTTTCTGCCGTCAGAGTAGTTTTTCTCAACTTCCGTGATAACCGCCGAAAAATTGTTCCCGATATATTTGTCTCTGATAGTTACAATGTCGCCAAGATAATAATCCCGTTCAAAGCCTTCCGCTGTCGGAACGATAGTGTAATTATGCGCTTCAACATTGCTTTCAGTTTGCGCAAGACCGAATTTACGGATGTTGTCCGTGTTGCTGTTTGCAGAAACCTCGACAAAAGCTTCCTGACGTTCTATTCCTTCCGGGATGTTGTTGTTGTCACGGTAAGCGGCAAGCAGAATATTTGAATCCGTGTCGAGAGCATATACAGCGTTGTACATATTGCTGATATCGTGTTCAAAGCTCTGCTGTACTACATTGCCCCAATCCGGCGAAAAGATCACTCTGTCCATGACGCTTTGATTCATTGAGCGGTCTGTACCCTTGATGATATTGAAGTCGAATACCGGCAGACTTGCGGAACAATTGATTCTGTAGCCTATTCCTGCCCAGTCACAAAGAGTATCCACCACATCAGCAAGATTCTGATATTCACCGGATTTTACCATATATCCGTCTTCTTCAAGACCTGTTATACCGTTTGCGGAAAACTGCATTGGTATTCGTCTTTGTCTTATGGTTTCATTCTGAGTTTCATTCTGAGACATCATATTCTGCGGAAATATCATATTCTGATCGAGAAAATACTTTATGCACTGCGCCGTAGTTCCCGTCACCTGTCCGGCAAAGGCTAACCGCTGTGAAAGTATCCCGTTAAGGTCTGTGCCTGTCAGAGTAATGCCGGTGCTTTCATCGTACTTTATGCCCTTGATGATGAAATATCTCTTGTCATATTTGATTATGTCGTTAAGACGTAAGACTTTCAGCATTTCAGTGTCAAAATGCAGAAGCATAGTAAATTCACCAGAACCGGCGAACTTTAATCTACAGTTAAAGCTTCTTATTCTGTTGGTAACTAATTTTACGTTATCGGAAAAAACGTGTTCTCCGTCCGGCGGAGAAAAAAACTGTGCAAACATATCATATCACCCCCGCTGTCAGTTCCCAGAAACGGACGATAGAAACCGGGTACTCAAAGTCATTCAAAAGTCTTGTCATTCTTATGGTATTGCTTCCCGGCAGAAGCATGATATCGCCTATGTCAGTTTCTGCGCTGAGAATGCTGTTTGACACCGGCGAGCCGTCAGATACTTTCCGGACAGAAAAATCTCTTGTACTGACAATAACATCGCCGATATCAGATCCGACCGGTTTTATTAAGAAATTTGTATCCTGATACGCAATCGAAAATGATCTCATCTCACTGCACACAGGAAAAACTATCTCAACAGGTACAGGCATCATGCACGGATTATATAAAATCGTATCATGCCCGACAGAACAAACTTTGCTTATCATTTCATAGCCTTTGCGCCAGTACGGGTAATCAGCCTGAAAGTTCACCGTCCATTTTATCACCTTGCCGCTTTGATTATATGACGGCATAGCGGTAGGATACGCTTCTATTCTGTATATCATGTTGTCCGTATCAAACACGGTAAGAAGTCCTGTTTTAAGCGGAGTGAAGACACGTTCTATTTTTTTCAGCGTCTGCGTGTCGCCGTACCTGTTCCAGAAAGCAAACTCAGCAGTAATTGTTTTTCCGCTGTCTTCAAAGGAAGAAGTATATATTCCGGGACTGCCGATCAGATTGTCAGACACAAACCGGCCGGACACACCGAAGGTATTTATTTTTTCGATATACAGCGGAAAGTGCCGTGTAAACGTCATTTCCTCACCGTAATAATTTTTGAATATTACTTTTTTTATTCTCAATTGATCACCACCCCTTATTAATTCATAATTCATAATGCACAATTCATAATTATGAATTATACATCTTTCACCCTGCCCGCACTCCTAACTCAATAAATCATTCCTGTAAATTCACGGATAAGCTCATCGTAGGATTTGCCGAAGCCGGAAGAAATGTAGTTGTAGCTTGTACGGTTGTCGGAATTGTTGACAATCTGAGAAGCTGTCGCCGTGCCGTTCATTTTTGCAAGGTAATAGGCGGCACTTTCGATAGACTTGTTAAGCCTCTCTATTGCTTCGGTGTTTTTGTTTATCTTGGTGTTGGCTTCTTCCTGAAGCTTTGTTTTGCGCAGTTCGATATTTCGTTCATACTCAGCGTTAGCCTGTTCGTTGATGATATCCTGCTTTCGCCTGAGAAGGGACTGTTTTTCAACTTCCGTCATTCTCCTGCTGTTGTAGAACAGTTCATCGTTGATTTCTTTTAGCTCCTTCTGCCTTTGTTCGTCCTCTTCCTTTTGCTGACGCTGTTTCTTTTCTTCGTCAATTTCTTTCAGCTTTTTGTCAAGATCGCTTTTAATGCTGTCGCTTTCTTTCTGATAATATTCGACCTCACCCTTGACGATTTTTTCATAGGCGGCTTTTGCATAATCAAGCCTTTTCTGAATCCGCTTCTTGTTTTCGTCTTCTTCCTTTTGCGCAAGACTTGAGGTCATGTTGTAAAGCTTCAGACGGATATTATAGGATTCATCAGCGGTAAGCTGTTCTTCACGGAGTATCTTTTCATACTCAGCTTTAAGCTCCCTGTCATTGATTTTGCCGAGAGAATGAACACGTTCGACAAGTTCGGTGCGAGCCTGAGAGGACGAAGAGCCTGTAGCCTGTTCATCCAGCCAACTCCACGTCCATTCGACATTGTCACTGCCTGAGTTGCTTTGAGATGGACTGTAGTTATTGTCAGCACTGGTATTGCTGTTGCCTGACGATTTGATGTTAAAGTTCCGAAAAGCATTTGAAAGGGCATTGATAGCGTCATTGTAGCTGTCAGCGGTAAGCTTTGCATTGTCGAACTCAGTATTAAGGTTTGACAGCTCGCCTCGCATTCTGCTCAGTCTTGTCACAGCGGAGCTGTAGACATTCGAATGAGTAAGATTCATATTTTTTAAGACGTTTATATACCTTTCAGTACTGCTTATAGATTCTTTCAGAGCGCTTATTTCAGTCCTTTTGCTTTCAGCCTGCGCCACAGCGGCAGCTTTCGCATTTGTAAGCTTAGCGACAGCTTCATTTTTCTCTGCTTCATACAGCAGTTCAACAAGCCTTTTCTGTTCAGAAATGTTTCCGTTTGCGTTTGCAAGCTCAGTAGCGTACTGCGGATATTTTTCGATAAGAGACAGAAGAGTATCAAAGCTCATAGCCTGCCCGTTTTGCAGTTCAGCGTAAATATCAGAGAGTGATTTAAGCTGTTTTCTTACGTCAGCTGAATCTTTGGCAAGCTCCGAGATTTTTTCATCATAGGATTTAGCCGCCCATGAAGCGCTCTTGTATTCTTTTTCAGCAGATTTTACAGCCTCTTTAAGACCGACCTGTTCAGTACGGAGCTGCGCAAGCCTTTTTTTAGCGTCTTCAAGCTGTGTGTATTTTGTATTGTAATCGTCAGGAGCGATATCAGGCTTGTTAAGAGCCTTTCTGAGACTTTCAATTTCGTCCTGAGTATTTCTTATCTGAGTTCTGTTGTCTTCAAGAGCCTTGTTGGAAGATTGAAGCTTATCTTCAAGATACTGTGCAGCATCGCCGGTGTTTTGGAACAGAGAATAGAAGCCCTGTAGAGTAAAGCCGTCCTCGCCTTTCAAAAGCCTGTCGGCATATTCTTCTATCTGGTCGGTATAATTGCCTACAGCGTCAGCCGAGCCTTTGATAACATTGGTAGTGTTCTCGATAGAAGCGCCGGAAGACGATGTTTTATCTTCTGTTTTATTTATGATACCGTACAGAGCATCAAGATTATCGTTCCACTCTGTAGTTGCTTCATCTCCTGCGCCCATAGCTTCGGCATATTCTTTGACTGAACTTGCAGCTTTATCACCTTGAAAATATACATTTGTAAGCTGTTGTTCTAATTTTTCATTTGCGGCTGTCACCTCTCCGAGAATTTTAACTTCCTCATCGTGAGATATTTGCCCTGTCATGTACTGCCTTGAAGCATCAGCTGCCTTTGCCTTGTTAGCCGCAATTTCATCTCTTATTTTCTGAGCTTCTTTCAATGCTTCGTAATAGTCTTTATAAGCAGCCTTGTAACCTTCTTCGTTGATTTCAGCTTTTACCTGTTCCCTGAGTTTTTTTATGTATTCGTCAATTTGAAAAGTGAGGTCTATGTATGCACCTGTTTTATCTCTTATTTTTTCCTCTGAGATACCTAAAGCCTGAGCAAGCTCACCCGAAATTTTTTCAAGTCTGCGGCTTTCATCAGCTGTAAGAGCAGTTTTATCTTTCAGCTCGTCATACTGTATTTTTAACTGTCGGATGGTTGCAATTTCAGCTTCTGTTGAAGCTTCTTTATCCTCAGCCGCCTGTTTTGCCTGCCTGATAGTCGAAAGATAATCCTTTTCGGAATCGTTCATAGTATTTGTGCTTTTTGCCGATCGTTCGGCAGTTACAGAAAAGCTGACCAAAGCACTTACTAAAGCCCCTAAAGCTGCCACAACAAGCCCTATAGGGTTAGCTGACATGGCTACATTTAAGCCTTCTTGTGCGACCGTTGCACCCTCTGTTGTTGTTGTCTCTACAGTTTTTGCCGCAGACAATGCCTTTGTAGCCGCAACTATTCCGTTGATAATACTCTGAATACCGAGAGCTGCCTTATATGCAGTAACAGCTGATGCCGCTGTTATAAATATCGGTGCAATAATATCTAAATGTTTAATCAGAAATTCAAGTCCCGGAACGACACTGTTTGTCACGAACTTCACAAGATCACGCAGAGGTGTTTCACCGCTGTCATATATTTTAAGAGCAAGTTCCTCAAAGGCAGACTGCATAGTTTTTATGTCTCCGCTGAGATTGTCGGACATAGTTTTTGCCATGCCCTTTGATGTACCGTCACATTCTTCAAGAGCCTTGCTGTAATCACCGAAAGACTGCCCGGTTTCCTTTGCCTTTTCAGACAGACCCTTAAGTATGGTCTGGAATCCGGTGTACTGATTCTGTCCTGCAATTACTTTTGACAGCGCAGCCTGCTGTTTGTCATTCATGCCGTCAAATGCACTTGTCACAAGCTGTAAAATCTCCGACAGGCTTTTAAGATTGCCGTTTTCGTCAAAGATTTTAATCCCCATTTCTTCAAGAGCAGATGCGCAGCCCTTAGTATCTGTCGCAAGACGGGTCATTATTGTGTTAAGGGTAGTACCCGCCTCGCCGCCTTTGACACCTGCATTTGCCATTGTCATAAGCACGGCGGTAACTTCCTCAACGCTGTAACCCATGCTTGCAGCGGATGCGGCGCAGTTCTTGTAGGCTTCTCCAAGCTGTTCAACATTTGTGTTGCTGTTTGCCATAGCGTAAGCCATAACGTCAGCAAAATGCGCGCTGTCCTCAGCAGCAAGACCGAAAGCTGTAAGGTAATCGGTCACGATATCGGACGCTCTTGCAAGATCCATATTTCCGGCAGCGGCAAGGTCAAGCACCGAGCCGAAAGCTTCAATGCTTTGCTGTGTGTCCCATCCGGCGAGTGCCATGTATTTAAGAGCCTGAGCGGATTCTGATGCGGAAAATTTTGTGGTTGCGCCGTATTCACGGGCTGTTTGTTCAAGCAGTTCAAGCTGTTCTGCTGAAGCTCCTGAAATAGCGCCTACCTCTGACATTGAAGCAGTAAACTGTTCTCCGGTGGATATGACAGCCTTCCCGATTTCAAGCAGTTTTCTTGCTAAAAGTTCCAGACTGTCAGATGCAAGGTTAGCTATGGTAGCTTTCAGAGTTGTCCACTCTTTGTTGTTTCCGGCGATTTCCTTTGATAAATCAGAGATAGTACCTTTAATTCCTGCCTGTTCTGTGCGAAGCTGCGCAAGCTTTACCTTTTCGCTTTCGATGGTTTCGCCGAGCTGTTTATGCTTTGCTTTGAGGTCGTCAAGCTGTTTTTTATCCTTTTCGTCAAGCTTGCCTTTTTCCTTTTGTTCCTTTTCAAGCTTTTCAATTTCCTGAGCAGTCTTTTTAAGCTCCTTCTGAGCGTCCGATATTGCCTTGTTGCAGTCCTTTTGCCTGTACTGATTGTTGACAAGCTCCTTGTTCATTTTCTGGAGAGCCTGCACAGCCTCATCAGTACCTTTTTTAAATCCGGAACTGTCAGCATTGAAGTATGTTGTATATTTTCTTCCGTTTGCCAAGTTTTCACCTTCTTTTAAATAATTTGTTGACATACGTGTAAATACGTGTTAAAATAATATTATGAGGTGATCAGAATGAATCATGGTGAATTAAAGCGAAAGCTTAAAGCCGGGGGCTGTTACAAAGTAGCCGAAGGCAAACGGCACGAACGCTGGTACAGTCCAAAGACAGGAGAGACATTTTCTGTCGGAAGACATAACCAGCAAGAGGTCGCATCCGGTACATTAAAATCCATCCGCAATTCATCGGGGCTTGAACTATAAAGCCCCATCTCCTCAAAAAATAAACAGGAGGTCTTGTCCATGTCAAAATATGTTTTTCCCGCAGTTTTCACACCGGAAGGGGAGTTTTATGTAGTAGATTTTCCGGATATTCCGAATTGTTATACCCAAGGCGAAGGACTTAATGATGCACTGGAAATGGCAAATGATGTATTGTGTCTGACACTATATCACATGGAAAAAGAAGGTAAAACTATTCCGTTGCCATCAGATATACACGATATAAAAATAAATGAAAATAATAGTTTCGTTTCACTCGTTGGATGTGACACCTTTGAATATCAAAAATTTTACGAGAAAAAATCCATTAAAAAGACTCTCACTATTCCGCAGTGGCTCAACACAGCCGCCGAGCAGAACCACATCAATTTTTCCGCAGTACTTCAAACCGCACTCATGGAAAAATTAGGACTGGCATAGCTCTGAACTCTGCACTCTTAGCTCTGAGCTTAATCTTCCTTGTCGAACTGCTGTACAGCGACAGGCATATCTTTCAGTCCTTTTGACTCAAAGTATTTGTCGATACGGTCGTGAAGCTGTCTGTGGGTACTGCTCCAGAACTCTTTTTCACTCATCCCCATGATATCAACGGCGATAGCTCTCAGATGCCCTTCATCGGCAGACTGAGAGCTGTTTTCGCTGTTATCCCCTTCGGTGTTGTCCGGAAGACTAAGAAGAAGCGCATCTGCAATTTCAAGCCTCAGAGCCGGAAGATCAGCGGCTTTTATCATACCGCCAAGCTCAAAAATATCAGGCTTTACACGGCTGAAACTGCGGTGTATCACTGCTTTTCTGTTCCACGGCATATCGCACATAGCAGAATGAAGAAGATGTATAACTGTGTCATGATCCCACTCATACCAGTCTGTTTTCAGTATCTCTTCAAGCGGCTTGAACTCCATTTCAAGACACAATAAAGCATTCAGGGAGTACCGCACACGATACTCCCGTCCTGCAATATGTATCACGCTTTCACCTGGTAAAAGGTCTTTCAGCATAATATTTTACTCCTGCGCCTGATACTCTGTTTCCGTCATCGACTGAACATATATTCTGCGGTCGAACTCACCGGCACCCTGACTTGTAACCTTGATCGTGAAATATTTTTCACTCGTTGAACCGGTGGTGTTGCCGGTGGCGGTAACTCTGATATGTCTGAATGCTTCGTTACCTGTCCAGGGCCATGTTCCGATGTTAGTAGTATCAGAACTGTAAGCAGTCTGCCATATGCCGTTCAGATTAGTTGATGTTTCCACTTTGTATGTCAGTGTATCGTTGCCCAGAATATTCTGTGCCGCATATACAACTATGATCTTGCGTCCGCCCGCAATTGAAGCTTCATCGCCGTCATTTTCGGCTATTTTTGTATCTGTGTCACCATTTTCTCCGGCAAGCATGATATAAGACTGATTAACAACATTGCTTCCAAGAAAATCAGGATCATTAAACCAGTTTGTTATAAACATCTGTGCGGCATTTGAAGCAGTGTCTTTGATAGTTCTTCTCACACGCTTAGCGTTGAGACGTTCGCATTTTACGAAGGTACCGGTTATCGTAGGAGTACTGTATGTCGTGTTGCCCTGCTTCTGCTGAACAGATTCGGTATGCTTTGCGAAGCGCACTTTAGGCCACTTCCTGAGTACAACAGTGTTTTTGCCTTTTCTTGCCATAAGAGCAACACAGCAGTAGGGGGATACCTCTTCTCCTGTTTCAACGACACTGCCGTTTCTGACTTCTGCGCCGTATATTTTTGAGAACTCTTCATCGGTAAGACCGTGTATTCCGAGCGCAAGAGTTCCTTCGCCTTCGTCAACAGCACTGTCAACGATCTCACCATCGCCATAGAGAGATGTAGTGTTGGTTGAAGTGCTGTCGTCATAGGTCATTAATTTTTTTGTGAGGATAATAGGATTACCGTATACCTCATTTTCCTCATCTGTCATAGGGAATATGTAAAGTCTTTCACAGTTGTAGATTGGTAATAATTTTGACATAATTAATCTTTCCTTTCATGTATAATTAAAATCAACGCTTTTCTGATAGTATTTCGGATGGTCGCTGTTAGCAGAATAAGACCCGCCCGACCTGCAAAAACCGTTTTCTATCATAAGAGGTAAAAGTATATCATAGGTTTCATCAATAGCGGATGTACTGTCCGCCACAATATCCAGAGTAATAAAATACTCGGTTTCTTCTTCAAAGCCGTCACCGAACAGCTTCGGAACATCATAGAAATTGTACCCTATATAAACAGGCGGCGCACGGTTCTCAAACTCTATTACACCATGCTTGAACGGCACCCCGACTTCTGTCAGGATGCCGTCCACCATTTCACAAAATTCTCTGTCATTCATCTTCCATCACCTCATCAAGTGCCGTTTCAAGCTCCTGCGCAACAGCATTTACGGCTTCTTCAACCTTGTTGTCAAATCCCCTGCGAACGTGAGGAACTGGAGCAATAGCACCTTTCTTAATTGTTACTTCTGTTGGTTCAGCTTCGGAATATTTCCAGCCCTTTGCGTTTTTGCGGTTTGATGAAGAAGGAACTTTTTTTCTGCGTTTGCGTTTCTGCTTCATTGTTTCACCGCTTCTTTGAGGGCTTTGCCCGGGTCTGCCGAACTCATAGGTAAGCCCGATAATGCCGTCACTTTCCTTTTGCCAGTATTTATCGCCTGCTCCGACATTAAAACTGTCTTCCTGATAACCGGTGTTTACGCTTACAAAATGTTTTTTAGAAACGGTCAGACGGCTTTTTTTCAGTGCCTTTGAAAGCCTTTTCCCGACCTTCTGTGTACTTATCAGCCTTTTTTGTTCAGCAAGAATAATATCCCCGCCCTTGTTAATGCCGTCTCTGATAGCCTTGTTTGCCTTTTCGTCAAAAGCGTTAAGCTTGTTTATCATTGACCTGATATCCGGCAATTCACTGTGGAACATTTCTTCTGCACTCAAAAAATCATCTCCTTTCAAATTTCGGGCATAAAAATACCGCCCTTTTCAGGACGGTGTTTTTATATAACTGCTGTATTTCCGAAATACTTTACACAATTCGGGAAAGGATATCCGCTTGCTCTTGATATATAGCCGCATTTCTCACAAGTAATTTCCATGCTGTTTTCGTTTTGACTGTAACAGTATTTTATTTTAGACCCACAGTCAGGACACACTACATCGGAGATGTTTTCTTTTGTTCCATCTATTAAAATATCGTCAATATCATACCAATCCATAATCCCACCCCTTCATTTTAAAGTATTTCTTAATTACACGATTTATGTACTTATGTCTTACAGAATCCGAAGCAGTATTGAGTTTACTGAATTTTGTGCTGTATCGGGAACGCACCATTATACGTGCTTCTAATTCTTCATGAACGATAGTGTCTATCAGAGCTTCTTTTGTATCAGAATATTGCTTGCCAATTTCCATAGATTTTATCTTTATTCTGCCCGTTGGTAAAATCGTACCAACAGTTTTTCCTGCCGAAGCTATTCTGCCATTATACACGGGAGTAAATGACATTTTCACTCCTGACAGTTCATTTTCAATTATAGAATTGATCTGATCATTTGAAACAGGATATTTTCCTCTTACGAGCTTATTTCTTGTATTATCTCCCGAACCACCGCCGGAAGAACTTTCCGACCCGTGCGGCACACTGCCCGTAAAACGACCGTGTTCGTCACGGGTAGAATAATCCTCACCCTTGCAGACATATCCGGTAACACGCTTTATGTACGGCTTTTTCTGCTTTTCAAGGTCATTTCTTAAGTCAATTATAAGCCTCAGGACACCGTCCGTCAAGTCCTTCGGATAACCTTTTTCAGACATATCAAAGAAAATATCTATGCACTTTTTCAGTAACTTTTCCAGCTTTACAACCCCCTCTGTCTCATCATTGCACATTGCACATTGTACATTGAACATTGATTCAGTATCCTCTTTCGAGGGAAAGTCTTACATAGAGGTCGTTTGCGCCTGCGCCTGTACCGTTTATGCGGTAGAGAACACCGGAAATTTCCGCATAATTGTAGCTGTCGCTTTCAAAGTCACTGCGCCATAGATAAGCGGTGAGATCGGTTTTTCTGCCTGCGCTTTCACTTGTTGCCTGAAAGTAAAGCCCCGGAAGGGAGAGACAGCAGCTTACAGTTTTTTCAGATAATACAGACTTGCCGGAAGAATGTCCGTAAGGGTCCTGTAATTTTTTCAGCGTAATGCTGTCACGGAATGTCATTGCTCTCATTGTCAGCCGCCTTCCTGTTTTTGGTCTGGAGCGCAAAGGAGATGTTTCTCATCATCTGCGCGGTTGCTGATCCTTCCTTGTTGTTAAGCTCTCCGAAGCGGTCTGCGTACATCTGAGCCGCACCATAGATAACAAATCTTTTAGCGGATTCACAGCTTGTAAAATCCTGCTGTCCTGTCTGCATGACGCAAAGCTCAACAGCGGATTCAATATAGCTCCGAAGTCTGACTTTTTCTGCGCTTGAGCTTATTCCTAAGTACTGCGCTGTTTCCTCAATAAGTGATTCTATATCTACATTCATCATATCCCCCTTTTCAATGTTCTGCCCATACTGTCATTCCGACTACCCACAATGTCATTCCGAGCGAAGCAAGGAATCTTTTTCACAAAACCAGCGCAAGCGTTAAGATTCCTCGTCGCAAGCTCCTCGGAATGACAGGTAAGCAACTGCTCTGAACTCTTAGCTCTGAGCTCTGAGCTGTTAAGCCGTAATCGCACCGTTAATCCATGAATCAGAATCAACCTGCTTGAAGTCAGCTCTGAGGTAAGCGCGAAGGAAGGTCATGCCGTTCTGGAATGCGGAAACGGTGTGTGTTACAGCCTCGTTGCCTGTACCTTCTGTGTAGCTGATGGTTGCGCTGTTTGAAGCGGCGATGCTCATCTGACGGCGGTCAAAGATACGTACAGCCTCATGCAAGTCGCCGATAATGAAGGGCATTTTTGTTCTGTTGTTAGAGGCGGCAGCTGAAGCCAGTACAGAGTTAGGCACATGAACAACAGGCACGATAAATCCGCCGATATTGATAGCCGGTTCACCTCTGCCGGATGGATCATAGAAGAAATAATCACGGTTGTTGCTGTCCTGAAGGTTGCACAGATAAGCGTAACCGTCATCATTTGTGTAAATTTTTGAAGTATTGGAATATGCTCCGCCGAGAGTTGCGATAAGAGCCGTTCTCAGTGAAGGGATACCGCCGGAGATAGCTGTTTCAGTCTTTGCCTGTAGGATAGAAAGTACCTTGCTGTTGATGGTATCCTCACGGCAGAGAGCAAAATGCTTTGAAATTTCAGCGCTGATATTTACAGCAGTGTCCTCAAAAAGTTCATCTGTCACCTGAATGATACCGCCGTATTTCTTGACGCTGTAGGAAAGCACCTCATACTGCGGATTCGAGATAAGCGGAATAGCTCCGCTCTCGCTTACTTCCGCAAAAGGCGCAGACTGGTTTCTTTTGCGGAAGGTGCGTGAAC
Organism: Ruminococcaceae bacterium UBA1244; assembly: GCA_002308635.1. Classification (GTDB taxonomy): domain Bacteria; phylum Bacillota; class Clostridia; order Oscillospirales; family Acutalibacteraceae; genus UBA1213. The sequence continues at coordinate 13,316 of DBWG01000011.1, forward strand.
CGGTGAGGGTATTGACGTTTTCAACACCGACATAGGGTTCAAAACTGAATCTGTTTGTCTTGTATTCGTTGATGCTTGTCTGAATGTCCTGCGGAACGGTATATCCGCCGTTTGCGCTGCTTCCCTCAGACATAAGACCCTTTGTCAGGACAAAACGGCTTCTGAAAGCCTTGATAAAGGCTGATTCCTCTTTCGGTTCTGAGGAAGATGTTCCGGGAATGCTTTTTGTATCGGATTCGGAAGACTCTGCAAACCTGTTTTCGGATTCAAAAAGCTTCTTTTCAACCTCATAATCCTTGTTAAGCTCGTCAACCTTAGCAAGCTTTTCAAGCGCCTTGTCGGTCTCTCCGTTATCTCTGAGGATTCTTGCTTCTTTTGTGAGGGTGCTTATCTCCTCTGAAAGCTCGTACATTTTCTTACTGCATTTGATATTCATAATTCATTTTCCTTTCTATGTTTTTAATTTCTGCTTCAACAAGCCTTTCGTCAAGCGCAGTGCCTGCACCTTGAACCGTGTTTTGTTCTTCCTCGCCTTCGGTATAGCTTTTGCGTACGTTGAAGGACTTTATCACTCCGGCATCAGGCTGAGCCGGTACAGCCACAAAGCTTACTTCATAAGCGTCCGTAATGCCCTTAAGCGTATAAACGCACATATCACCGCTGTACATTCTGCCTGCAACATGCATGCAGTCCTGCCTTGATTTGCCGCATATAGAGCATACAGCCTGCTGAGCGGCACAGCCTATGCTGACTTCCTTTTTTATGCCAGCGTCAAGCTGTGCGATAAAATCTTTTGTGCTGTCGGTAACAGGCAGATATGCAAAAGCTGTGAGATGTTTGACACCTGCACCCTTGTTCTCGACCTGAGTACGATAGATGCGTGCGGTCTGATTGTCCGCCGACCAAATATGGTCACGGATAACGGTTTTACCGATACAAAGCACAGCAAGCTCGTCAAGTGCATTGTCGTCAAACCTTTCAAAGTCCCTGTCGACCTGATTTGTACAAAGAACCAGCGGAAAGGTATACACTTCATCCGCTTTCAGCTCCCTGCGGGTATGCTTGTTGATAAGCTCAAGATCTTCCTTTGTCACCTCTGACATTCATTTCACCCCCCTTCAATGAGTTAGGAATTAGGAGTTGTTCCCTCATCCGATTCTTACCTTCATTAACATTGCACAGTCATTCCGCCGATAGCTTCCTGACTTAGCCTCATGATCTCTTCAAGCGTCACATCTTCACCTTCTTTCCGGGTATTAATAAAGCAGTCTGCTAAGGACATTAATGTCCCTTGCAAACTGCTGATTTATCAGATTTTAAAAGCCAAATTTGCGGATTTTCTGCAAATTTGCCGTTTAAAATACAGAATTTCAGTCTTTTAAATAGACCAACTGCTTTTTTAAATACACCAACTAAAATCAAAAACCAGTTGTTTTGATTTTAATTTTAGTTAAGGAAATTTAAAATTTAGTCAACGGCAAGTTACAGGCAAGTTAAAAAAACGCATAAACAAGCCATTTTCCTTAACTAAACAGCATCTCAAATTGGTTAAGCAAGTTAAAGGCTATTTCATATAGTAAACGTTTTCTCCATTTTCAAGTGCTTTCATGATACTGCTGATTTCTGCTTCTGCCTTTTCAAAAGTATCATAACAGTCCAAGATATAAGAAGCATTTGAACCGCAGCTTTTTATATCATCAGTTATTGTAAGCCTATAAATATCCTTGCTTTTCGATTTGGAAATGCTCAATACTTTGTCATCATCTGCATTTAAGCTGACAACTTTCAAACGGTATATTGCATTGCCGAATGGTCTGTTTTTAGGTACAATTTTCATTTTCTTCTCCTTTCACGGCATGAAAAAACCGCCCTCACCGAGAGCGGTTAACTGATTTTGTTAGAATATGCTGTATAAAATCATCGTTAAGTTCGAGATCGTACTTATCAAAAAGAAAAACTTCTTCATTTGTCCAAACATAAACTCCATCGTTATATGTCTTAACACTTTCCGAACCTATTTTTTTACCTGTAATGTAATCGGTTGCAGAACAAGTAACAACAGTATAAACGTTATCAAATTGATGGAAATAGTTCATTACAATTTGTTTGTTTTCAGTAGGTTTTCTAATACCTTCTTTTACAGATGTCAATTGACAATTGTCTGTTGTTTCACAATATGAAGTTATTTCTTTCATGCAAAATCACCTTCATTCATTATGTGGTTTAAATTTCTTAAAAGTACCTTCTTTTTTTGTACCTTTGGCATTTGAAGAAAAGTACTTTCCATCTGCTGAAATAGCCCCATATCTTGTTGGAGCATATACATTTCTGTTAATTCTGTCTGCAAGCTTCTGAGCAAAATTATTTTTTCCTTTTGTTTCATTTCCCGTATTACAAGAAATTAAAACAATTTCATCTCGATTATTATAATCTTTTCGGTTTTTTATTATATTTGCTAATACTTTGTCATTAACTTTAGTACCAAATAATTCAACAGATTCATCTGTCCCGTGCATTGCAATAATATATTTTCCTTTTTCTTTAGGAATATTAAGATAATTATTTCGTAAATCATCTGCAAAAACAGGATCAGGCTCATCAATCCACTATTTCAATGGATTCAATTTCAGATTCGTATATTTCAACACCGTAATTGTCATCTTTGTTCTTTACTATTCCTATGCCGTCCTCATCCGGTTCGACATTATCATATCTATCATCGTATGCGACAACATAATGTTCTGAAAAAAATCTTCCGTCTTTGCACCTGATATTAACTTTTTTCCATAAATAGTGTGATAAATTCATAACTTTCACTCCTTTGGCATAGGTGAATATGGCGAAAAATGTGTTCTTTTTTTGGAATAAGAAACAGTCGCCCAAGTTGTTTCTCTTTTCAATACAGTATCAAATGCAATCGGTTTATCGAAATCGAAACGTTCTTTAACATCACCGGCAGAACTTATAAAAATTTTTCCTTTGGTTGCATTCTTATATAAGAAGTCTTGCAGTTCAGACTGCGGAACTTGCCAAAATCAACTTAGATGTATATGGTTCGGCAGAAAAAATCAACGCTTTGCCATTAGGACGTAAAACTCTCTTTATTTGAGATAAAAATTCGATTACATCTAATTCATAATCCCATTTCCTTATTTTATTTAGATGTTTTGCAATTGCATCTTTTTTTCTTCTCATAGTTCCATAAGGCGGATCAACTAAAACCAGGTCAACTGATTTATCGGGAATATTTTTCATAAGCTCAAGGCAGTCGCCCTGCCATAATGTTAATTCAGACATTCTACACCTCATTCAGCCTCAGGAAATCTTTTTTTGAATTCAGAATCAATTTCTTCCTTTGACATATTTTTAATATCTTCCGGAATTTCTCTTGGTCTATCATCCACAATGTAATCATTGTTAGCCTGATTTGTTTTATTCATTTCCACTCCCCCTAAAGTTCTTCTACAGTGAAACCATACTTTTGACTTAGCAATAGCATTGTTTTTTCTTGAGCTGTTTTCTCCGAAAAGTTATTGTAATGACGCATAGACACGTCCCAATCTCTCAAGTCAATCATTCTTGTTGGCTTGGTATATTTGTATATACTGCCATCATGCCCAACCGTTATGCCAACAGCATTTCTCAGCTTTAATAATTCATTAATATCTGCCGGACTTGGCGGCATACCTGTAGGGTGATTATGTATCAATAGTATTTTTGTTCCTTCACTATCAGCTTTTGCCAACCTCTTTTCAAAAGAACTTGTTCTTTTTACACCTCTTGAAATATTTTGATTAGTAATCTGTCCAATTTCTTTTCCGGTTGCAAGATCAATAGCATATAATTCTTCTGTGTCTTTTCCATCACGATTATTTAATGCCCATTTTGCTCTCGTTTTAATTGATTTACAAACTTTTTCATCATCTGAAATCTTCGAAATTTTTACATCATATTCCTTAGACTGTACTTTTTCCCAATCTACAGAGTATTTTCCACCATCCGAACGTCTTGGTGCTTCCTCTCGCTCTCCTGAACCACCGCCCGAACTTCCCGAGCCGCTGTCTCCTCCGCCGTCCGTCCATCTGCCGTGATCGTCACGGGGCTGACTGTCGCTGTACTTTGTTATGTTTATTATACCACATTCCACAGCTTTTTCAATACTTTCCGCAAGCTTTATAAAGGCTTTTGCATTGTCACTCTGCTCCTGCTCCCGGTACTGGATCCCCGCATCCTCAACAGCAATATTCGACCCGTTGAAGTATATCCTGTCGCCGCCCGGGAGTGCCGGAAGATCAAGATTTCTCCGTGCCTCGTTAGGAGTATAGACACCGTTGGAAACACCCATCGACAGGCTTTCAAGCTGACTTTTCGTGTCGCCCCTGAGTACTGCCGCAATATTGAATTTGAACCGGTAGCCCTGCTCTCTCTGAGCCTGCGACAAAAGCTTGAAATTCAATTCCTCTTCATACTGTTTCAGAATGTACAGCATTGTGTCCGTGTAAAATGCAAGCTGCTGCGTCTCACTGTTTGCATAGCTTGACCGCTCATAATCGTTAAGATGATTGGGCTTTATCCCGAACGCCGCCGCTATCTGCAAAGCCGTGTATTTTCTCAGCTCTAAGAACTGCCCGTCCGTCAGCTTGATATTCAGCGGTACAATGTTTGTTCCCGGCGATAATGGTATGAAGCTGCTCCCGCCCTCGCCCTTGCCGTCAGCGTAATTCTGCAAGGTCTTGAGATATGCGCTTTCATATTCTTCATTCACCATTGAAGCGGTATCAAACTGTACTGCCGCTTTCGGCACAAAGTTGTTTTTGTACAGCTTGTTAAGCATTTCCTGAGACATTGAAGCCCCGTCAAGCGACATTTTAAGCTTATCCTGCACAGACAGCCCCACAAGTCCGAAAAATACGGTTGAAGTCTTGACATGAAGAACCTCGTCCGACCTCAGACGGAAACTCTGACCATTGTTGGGAGAGGTATAAACATAAGTGATATCCGTAAGCTCCGACAGATCTTTTCCCTGTTCGATTTCTATACGTATGCAGGACGGCTCCATCGGCCACAAAGTCACCGAGCCTGATTTTTCATCACGCAGAATCATAGCATAACCGTTTCCACAGTGGTTCCGGTTGTTTTCCATGACTGCCCAGAAGGTTGACGGCGACATATAGGGGTTAGGTCTGACCTTTGCCGTCTGCCAAAGGGGAGAGGATATCATATCAATAATGCCGCCGTCCTCGCTTACTCTTTGCAGTGACAGCGGCAGCTTTGACAAGCCTTCCGACAGAACTTTCAGACAGGTGTAATACGTCACTTCCTGAAGCCTGTCGGAATTTTCGTCTATTCCCAAAAAATTAAGCAGATCGTTAAGTCTCACGGTCTGCATTTCATAGCTTTTCTTTTTCTTTTTTCGTTTCAGAAACTCAAACAATAATTCTCACCATCCTTATTTCTTTGCCATAAGCTCAAGATATCTTTTCATTTCTGCGTTCACATCAATTTTTTTCGGCTGGTTTCTCAAACTGCAAAAATGAGCGTCAATTGCAGCGTCTACCGGGTCTATGCGCTGATTTTTCCCGCCCGGCTGTTTGTCTATCTTTATCTCTCCGAAGCTGTTCTGTACAGTTACGGCATTGAAAAAGCTGTGTGATAAAAGCTCGTTTTTCCTGTTGTACCGGTACTTTCCGGACTTGACAAGATACTGTATGTCGCAGGTTGCGTCATTCAGCGATCTTGCGCTCTGAGTGACCTGTATAAGCGGTGCGCCAAGTCTTTCAAGTTCGCCTAAAATACCGTCTGCATTGTGCGGATCGTAGCCTATTGCATTTATTCTGAACTCATATTTTTCTATCATTTCCCTCAGATCATGAACGATGAATCCGTAATCATTTTTGAAATCCGTATAACCGCCCGTGACAGTAATAAGCCCCTGCTTTTCCCAAACATCATACGGTGCAGAGTCGGTTTTAATATGCTCCTCAAACCGTCCTCTCGGCATATAGCTGTGACTGTCTATAAAATATCCGTCTCTTGTCTGTATCTCGACCGTCCACGAGGTCAGATCGCCGCCGGAAGACAGGTCAAGCCCTATGTTTACACATGCTCCTCTGAAATCGTCAAGCGTCAGATCACAGGCGCATTCAAGCCATTTCTGAGAGTTCACAAACTCGTTGTCGCTGTTCCTGTACCACACGTTGAGCGACTTCACCATAAAGTCTGCAAGCTCTGATCCGCCCATTGCCTTTGCAGTGTCAGCGTCAGCCTGAAAGGTCTTGTAATTTTCCTCGCAGTTCGGGTTGTCCGGGTGCAGAAGAACAGGGTTAGCCTTGTGCCATACCTCACGATCAAAGGGCTTATCATCCTTGTCAATGGTGTAAATGTCAACAAAGAAATCGTCAAGAATCTGAGTGCCGTAAAGAATTTCCTGACAAAGGCTGTCAATCTCAAAGCAGAAGAAGCTCAGATTTTTTCCTCTTGTTGTTATCATGGAAACAAGCGTTTCCGGAAGCGACCTTGTACCGTTGTAAAGTGCCTTGTAAACGCTGTTGTCCTTCATCTGATGAATTTCATCGACAGAACAGAAAATACTTCGGAAACCATCGTCAAGTCCGCCCTCTTTGCTGAGTGCTTCAATGGTGCAGTCAGTTTCAAGACAGGTTATAAGCGACTTGTATTCCTGAATTTTGAAAAGCTCCGACAGGTCTTCATCGGAACGTATAAACTTCATCATTTCGTCCCATGCAATTTTAGCCTGACGCTTTTTTGTTGCGGCAGTAAAAAGCTTTCCGTAATTGTACCCGCCCGCAAGCGCAATGTATGTCCCTCTGATACCATTTTTGAAGGACTTTCCGTTCTGCCTTGCCATGCTTTCATACGCCCGTCTGAAACGCCTGTGACCGTCTTTTTTCACCCAGCCCATAACTGCACCAAGGTCAAAGCATTGATTGTCAAACAGGCGCACTGGCTTAGGCTCTGCGCCTTCTGCAATCGTCAGCATTCCGGCAAAGTTCAAAATGCTTTCGCTTTTCTTTTCATTCCAAAAGTAAGGGAAATCGGGAGTACCCTGTTTTTCGAGGTCACGAAGATGTCTCTGACAGGCGAGCCGATGAAGGTTGCCGCTAAGAACCTTCCCGGAGACAACGTCCTCAGCATGTTTAGTTGCTCTGTCCTTCATTGGCACTCAATCCCGAAGCACTTTCAATTTTCTCTAAATCATTACATCTCATTCTCTCTACAGTCCTTTCTAAGCAATTTTTATTTCAGATAACAGTTTACCCCTGCCCATATGAAAAGCTCACTCCTGTGCCCGCTCAGACGATTCTGCGGGCATAGAAAAACCGCCCACATCGTGAGCGGTAAATTATCTGTTTTCAGCCGTTTGTGGATTCACACTGTTTCTTTTGTATAAATTCATTCCAAAGAGGAACTATAATCTCCGCATCATACCACATCAAACCTTTTCTGTCTGTTTCATTACCGTCAGGAATTTCTTCATCGAGAAAGTTTGTTATAAATTCCAAAAAAGTTGAAAACAAGCTTATATGTTCTAAAAAGTGATTTTCGCTACAGCTGAGTATTCCAACAACTTCCTCGACTGTAACATCATGCGGATTTTCATTGTCCTGCATCATTGCCGAAGCATAGCATAAAATCTTAGTAAAAGTTATCAGCAGATATGGAAAACTCATCGGAATGTTGTTTTTGCCAAAATCCATCTTGTCTAAACTGCTCTTTATTGCTTCTCTGTAAGTCATTATCATACACCTCATTCACTCATTTTTTTTCGAGTTCTTCTATCGGAATGTCTTTGCCGTGTTCATCGAGCCATTCTGATTCCTCAAAAATATCTGAAAAATGTTTATTCCATAAATCACAAATACCGTTCTTGGTTACTTGTATAGGCGGCATCATGATATTTGTGCCGTCTTTCCACGCATACGGAAAAATCCAATAATTTTCCAACTCGATACAGCGATAAACTATTAAATCATCACCCAATATTTTTTTTGCAGCATTATAAGCTTCTTTTACGGTAACACTCATCAGAATCACGCTCCAATACATTCTTTTATCATATTTGATAATTTCAAACAATCAATTCTTGCATATTCTGTATATCCGTTAATTGCTTTAAAAAAACGATCGGTTGCATCGGATTTACCATACTGCGGATCGACAAATATAACCTGTCCGTTTTGATTGTGAGCAACAAATAGATGTCCGCTGCTTATTGTACGAATAGAAATTTCAACTGTTGTTCCGTTACCGTTCTTCAATAAATAATCTTTAATTTCCTCATAACCAGTACCCGAACATTTCTTCCACTGCATATCTACAAAAACGTTTTTATAATTATAAAAACCTATACTGTCATCAAAAGGATTCTTCGGTGCATCAGCGGCAGCAACATCATAACCCCGCCGTCTCATTTCATACACCGGCACACATCTCTGACAATTGGTAGTATATCCGTGAGGGTTAGTTCCTGCTAATGATTGTTCTATACTCTCCGGCTCTGTCAGCTTCGGCAAAGATTCAAGGTATTCATCAGACACTTCTTTATATTTTTCAGGAGTTGTTTTATTCCTAATTTTATCTTTAATTGCCGAGAATTTATCTTTCAGTCCGGCATAACAAACGGCTCCTCCACCCGAACCGCTGTCGCCGTCACCGCCGATATCAACATGCCTTCCGTCAATAGTTACCCATCTTTTCTCTGATTCCATTATATACGTTTTTCTCACATAATACAAGCCTTTGGGATTAATTTCTGCCGTCCATCTTTTGTAATACATCCTTACGCACCCCTGAATTTGCTGAACTTGTTTACTTTGGGCTTATCATCCGACTTGGGCAAAACAAGTCTGCACCGTGAAGTAATGGTAAGTCCCAAAGAAGCGGCGCAGGTCTGACACTGGCTGAAAGCCTTAGTCCTCAGCCCCTCGTACTTTGTAAGCAAATCACTGTACATAACAATCTTTTTATCGTCTTCCTCATCATCACTGCTGATGACTTTTGAAAGCTTCACCTGCATCTTGTCAACAAGCTTTGAATACTTTTCCCAGTCTCTTTGTGCCCTGATGTACCGCCCCAGTACATCGCAGTCAAGGTTGCTCATGATCCCGATCCTGTCAAGCTCCCCGGCAATATACGCAAACTTCTGCTTTTCTGTTTTTGTTCTCATGAATGCGGGCGGCTTGATATCGTCATTATTGCCCTTGACTTCGGATTCTTCCCGTTCGTTAATTTCCGCTTTGGTTTTGTGTGATCTGCCCTTAGCCTTTATCAGACTGATAGGCTGTCTTGGTCTTGCCATTGTCTCAACTTCTTTTTCAGTCATTTAAGGAATTTTTTCTATGGAATAGACCGCTGCGATGTCGAGGGTGAATTATTCTT
>DBWG01000031.1 GCA_002308635.1 Ruminococcaceae bacterium UBA1244
GTTGAAATATGTTGGTGGAATGTTGAAAACTTGTTTAAAGTGTTTATTGTGTTGAAAACTTCTTTTCAACAGGTTTTGTTGAATTGTCAAAAGCTTTTCAACCTGATGTTGATATCCGGTGCATTATCTGTCTCGGATATTCTTGATGATATCCTCTACTGTAGATTTGAGGTTAGGATCCTTTGACATATTCTTTTCTATCTGGTTTATGGCGTATACTATAGTGGAATGGTCTCTTCCGCCGAACTCGTCGCCGATGCTCTTCATTGAGAGGTTGGTTATCTCCCTTACGGCATAAATAGCGATCTGTCTTGCGTTTGAGATATTGGAGTTTCTTTTTGCTGAGCGGATATCGTCGCTCGAGACCCCGAAGGTATGCGCTACCTCGTCGATTATCTTTTCTACGGTGAGCGGTGGCGGCTGATCGTTGTTAAGGATGTCTGAGATAGTTTTCTGAGCGACATTTATGGTTATTTTTTCTCCGTAGAGCTGATTTTTGGCTTTGAGCTTCTTTACTACGCCCTCAAGCTGACGTATATTTGTTTTGAGCCTTGTTGCTATATATTCGGTAACATCGTCCGGCAGGTTCATTTCAAGCAGCTCGGCCTTTCTTTTTATGATAGCGATTCTTGTTTCAAAATCCGGCGGCTGGATATCTGCGATAAGTCCGGATTCAAAACGGCTGCGGAGCCTGTCCTCGAGTGTCTTGATCTCTTTTGGCGGGCGGTCTGATGTCAGCACTATCTGACGGTTAGCTTCATAGAGGGTGTTGAAGGTGTGGAAAAATTCCTCCTGAGTTGATTCCTTTCCTCCGATGAACTGTATATCGTCCACAAGCAGAACATCAGACTGGCGGTATTTCTGACGGAACTCTATGTTTGACTTTTTCATAAGAGCCTCGACAAGCTCATTTGTGAAATCGTCGCCTTTTACGTATACTATCGACTTGTTCGGATCGTTCTTTATGATCTCATTGCGTATCGCATAGAGCAGATGGGTCTTTCCGAGACCGGAATTTCCGTAGATAAACAGCGGGTTGTATGATTTTCCCGGATTTGTTGCGACCGAAAGAGAGGCTGCATGAGCAAACTTGTTTGAAGAGCCTACGATGAAGGTATCGAATGTATATTCATAATCGGCATCAACAATGCTGTCGTTCACTTCCTGTTCCTTTGCAGCGGTCTCGTCCGGTATGGTGAAGATTATCTCGATCCCGTCTCCAAAAACGCTCTTGAACGCATCATCAAGCAGGTCCATATATCCTCTTATGACTGCTCTGCGGTGAAAATCTCCCGGAACCATGAGTATTGCCTTGCCTTCGGCAAAATCAAGATTAACGGGTTCGATCTTGCTGATCCATGTTTTATAGGCAACGCCTGAGATCCTTTGTTTGCAGTAATCGCAGATCAATTCCCATGTTTCATTGAATGAATCCATATTGTTTTTTCCTCCTGATCTTTTCTTTCTATATCTATATGCGGAACAGAATCATCCTCCACAAGTCCGTTCCCCTCGGACTTTATGGACCAATGCCGCAGATAAACACTTATACAAGGATAATTATATCATACAAATGTTAAATTTTCAAATGGTTTTTCAACATTCGTGGAATATGAGGTTGAAAAATTTTTTCAAAAAATCAATCTTTCTTTGTAACTAATCATACAGAAGAGGATTATATTTATGTACAACTTACATATTGAGTTTTTGCGAAAAATACAATAATATAAAGTTGTGACGAGCAGAACAGTTTTTGCACACCTTTGAGCATATTTCTACAAAAAATCAGGAGGTAATTCAAAATGAACGAAAACACAAAAAAAGGTAGCTTTAAGGTAATACTCATATCAATAGTAGCTGTTTTTCTGGTTGCGGCAGTAATAATTTCAATATTCTTACTGAACAAAAATAAGAACTCGGACAGCGGAAATGACGAAAACAGCACAGCCGCTCCGCAGATCAGTCAGGAGGAGAGCAGTGAACGGGAGATCAGCAGAGACGAAAGCAAAGAGGAAAGCAAACAAACCAGCAAGGAAGACAGCGGCTCAGGAGAAGAAAGCAGCAAAGAAGAGACTGAGCCTGAAGACAGCAAGGCTGAAAGCAGCAGTGAAGAGAGCAGAACTGAAAACAGCCGTCAAGAAAGCAGCGCTGAAAGCAGCCGAGAAGAAAGCAAAACAGATAACAGCCGTGAAGAAAGCCGAAGTGAAGAAAGCAAAAGCGAAAGCAGCCGTGAAGAAAGCAAAGCTGAAAGCAGTAAAGAGGAAAGCAAGAAGGAGAGCAGTGATCCTGAAAATAGGGAAGATGATTTTCCGTCAAATTCCGGCGCTTATGAGCAGGTATCTATAGAAGGCACTGTCTACTATCACAGATTAGACGATTCCCTCTGGGGCGGCAACTACCATCAGGATAATTTTGAAACATCGTATGGCACAGATACAGTTATGAAGGTAGTCGGATATGATGAATATCTTGAAATACTGGATGGAATAAGCAAGACCACTGAAAACAGCGAACCACCAACAGAATATATGGATATAACCAGACTGAAACCTGCTTATAACGACGAAAACATGAACTATCTTCTCCTCTCTCAGAGCAGCGACCATGGCTGGTGCAATATGTATCTCATAGATGTGGAAAAACAAGACGATAAGCTGGTAGTATACGGGTATGAAAATACATACGGCGTTATGGCTTCCGGCAGCGGATATTGTATAGCAATACCGACATATATGCCCGTTGGCACAGAGGTGGAATATGTACAGTGCCACACTTCCGAAGAAATAGAGAACATCAAAAAATTCGGCTCGATCTATGACCCCAATCAGGAGATCGCATATAAGCCTATAATCTATCTCTATCCCACAGAAGAAAAAAACGTAACAGTAAAGCTTCTCAAAGACGACAACCTTACCTGCACATATCCCAAGTATAAGGACGAATGGAACGTTACCGCAAAACCCAACGGAGATCTTGTTGACCTCAAGACCGGAAGAAACCTCTATTCACTCTATTATGAATGTAAAAATTCCGTGAGATTTACGATTCAGAAGGACGGCTTTGTTGTAAAGGGCGAGGATGCGGCTCAGTTCCTTGAAGAAAAGCTTGCAGTTTTAGGACTTTCCGACAGAGAAGCAGAAGAGTTTATCGTATACTGGCTCCCGATCCTCGAAGCAAACAAATACAACTACATCAGATTTGCAGAAGCTGATGAGATCGAAGAAAATATGCCTCTTGAGGTAAGCTCCGATCCCGATTCCGTGATCAGAGTGCTGATGACCTTCAAGGGTCTCGATTTCCCGATCAATGTTGAAGAACAGAAGCTCGCTCCCGTATCAAGAACAGGATTTACCGTTGTAGAATGGGGCGGAACAGAGATCAGATAACAGCGCTTTCTTTGTAATGAAAAAATATGAGGGGATATCTGAATACCATCCTTTGCGGAGGTTTTTGGATATTCCCTCATACATATTTGTGACGCTCATACAGCGTTAAAAAAAATTATTCCGCCAAATAAAAAGTTTTAGTTGACAGAACGATATGTTTTGATTTATAATTCTACAGTGCAAGGTTATATCTTGATAATACATCAGGTGCTTTTGTGCCTTCCTGAAAGGAGGAATTTCCCATGCTGAGAACATATCAGCCCAAGAAGCTCCACAGAAAAAAGGAGCATGGATTCAGAAAGAGAATGTCAACAACCAACGGACGCAAGGTCCTTTCCCGCAGAAGAGCAAAAGGAAGAAAGAAACTTTCCTATTGATCGGTCCTGACACCGACCTTCGGCATACGGCTGTGAAATAACATATTTTGGAAGATGAGCTATGAGTGAGATCATAACCTTAAAGAATAATAATGATTTCCGCCGGCTTTATAATCGGGGCAGATCATTTGCCTCTCCGCTGGTCGTTACCTATGTCCTCAAAAACCGCACAGGAAATGTGAGGATAGGTATCACCACCGGAAAAAAGATCGGCAAGGCCGTATTGCGCAACAGATCACGCAGACTTATCAGAGCAGCTTTTTGTGAGGTGCAGGAACAAATACGTCCTGGCTTTGACCTTGTTTTTGTTGCAAGATCAAAAACACCTTTTGTAAAAAGCTATGACGTTCTGCGTGCAATGAAAAAAGAGCTGAAAGATGCGGGTGTTTTAAAATGAAGCGCCCGCTTATTTGGCTTATACGCTTTTATCAGAAGGCAATTTCTCCGCTTACTCCGCCTTCGTGCAAATATTATCCGGTGTGTTCTGTCTATGGGATAAGAGCAATAGAACGCTTCGGAGCTTTTAGGGGCACGATCCTTACGGTCTGGCGCATATTGCGCTGCAATCCTTTTTCAAAGGGCGGATATGATCCCGTCCCTGAAAAAAAAAGCAGGACCCCAAAAAGGATAGAATACAAAACCGATGCCCCAAGAAAAAATTGACTTGAAAACAATAGTATATTGCTCACTGTAAGGATATACTTTTATTATATATCATAATCTAATTTGAAGGAATGGTTTTTAGCAGATGGATATTTTTAATCTGATCGGAAGCCTTTTCGGCTTTATCTTGTGGGGAGCTTTTGCGATAGTAAAGAACTTCGGCGTTGCTATAATCATTTTTACCCTTATCGTAAAGCTTATCCTCCTGCCGTTCTCGCTGAAACAGCAGCGCTCAATGGCGGCAAATGCAAGATTCCAGAAAAAACAAAGAGAGATCATGGAACGCTACGGCAAGGACAGAGTGGGCGCTCAAATGGAGATCCAGAAGCTTATGCAAAAGGAAAATGTCAGCCTTACAGGCGGATGCCTTCCTATGATCGCTCCGATGTTTGTAATGCTCGGAGTTTATTATTCTGTCATCAATCCCCTTACAAACACGCTCCATATCGCATCCGACAAGGTCAGCAAGCTTCTTGACAGTATGCGCGCACTTCCGGGTATGGGCGCAACACTCAATAATAACAACTATGAACAGATCAATACCCTGAAATATTTCAGCTCTATCAAGGATTATATCGGAGACAGCGGCATCTCAGCATCAGACGCCGACAGGATCGAAGAATTTTCAAAGGGCTTTAATTTTCTCGGCTGGGATCTCCTTGCAACTCCGTCATGGACAAACGGACTCTGGCTCATCCCTGTATTGTGCTTCATTACCTCAGTGGCAAGTATGCTGATAATCCAGAAGATGAACGGCACTCCCATGAAGGGCTGTATGTTCGTTTTTATATTCCTTATGCCGCTGTTTACAACATGGATCGCATTCAACGTTCCCGGCGCAGTAGGATTTTATTGGATCGCATCGACTGTTCTTGGTTTTGTACAGTCGTTCCTGCTCAATGTGTACTATAACGGAAGTATCATCGAAGCCCGTGATGAGGCCCGGAGAGTAGTTCTGAGAAAGAATCAGGAAGCAGAGGTCGCTTTTGTCGAAGCACCCGATTATGTTCCGCCTTCACAGGTCGGCAGATCAAAAAAAGATGAAAATGAAGAAGCATACAAAAAGAAAAATTCACAATCAAAGAAAAAACGAAGATAGAAAGCAGGGAAATGAAAATGATACGTGAGATCACAGTCACAGCCGATACCATCGAGGAAGCGCAAAAACAGGCATGCGCTCAGCTCGGTACGGAAATCGAAAAAACACAGTTTGAAGTGCTTCAGCAGCCCGAAAAGAAGAAATTCGGTCTTTTTGGAGGCAGTCCCGCAAAAGTAAGAGCCTTTTATGAGGTCACACCGCTTGAATGTGCAGAAAAGTACATAAAGGACGTTCTTGACAAAATGGGCATCACCGGTGCAGAGATCACATCAGAAGAGGTCGAGGGCGGAGCCGTTATCAATATTGACGGCGAAGATGTCGGTTTTATAATCGGACACAGAGGAGAGACTCTTGATTCACTCCAGTATCTTGCAGGACTTGTTGCAAATCATGTTGACGAGGGCTACTACAGAATATCCATCAATATCGGCAACTACAGAGAAAAAAGAGAAAAGACTCTTGAGATACTCGGCAGAAAGCTTGCTTTCAAGGCGGTAAAGACCGGTCAGAAGACCTCTCTTGAGCCTATGAACCCATACGAAAGAAGGATCATCCACACTGCCGTACAGAAGGTGAGAGGAGCTACTTCATGGAGCGAGGGCGAAAATATGTACCGCCATGTTGTTATTGGTCCGGATCCGGATTATAAACCCGCATACAACAGGGGCGGTTACCGCAGGGACAGAAGCAGCAATTTCAACAAGGACGGTTCCTATAACCGCAAGCCGAGATCGAGCGGATATCAGAGAAGACAGTACTCCGAAGGAGAATCTCACATTCAGGACAGCGTTTTCAGCACATTTGAGGAGGACGCTTCTGCAAAGACAGTGAGAGAGAGCATAAACGAAAGACCCGATACCTCTCTCTACGGAAAGATCGAGATCAAAAGATCTCAGGATTGATAATATGACAAAATAAACAAATGACTAAAGCCAGTCCTCATCCGTGGGCTGGCTTATTTTTTGCTGTGTCAGGTCACGCACATTCGTTGAGGTTTTGTTCCTGTGTCCGGAATTTCGGGATGCGGACAGTGTATTCAAGATAGTCGTCGTTTTCGGAGCGCTTAGCTTCGGCATCTATTCCGGATGTCCTCAATGCAGCGAGAGCTTTACGGATGGTGTTTTCAAAAAAACGGATGTCACCGATAACGCTTTTGTAACGCTGGTGACGGAGTTTTTCAAGGGCAGTTTTGCAAAGATAGCTGTCGATATACTTCTCGGTCTGTGAAACATTCATGCTCTGCTCTATGATCTCGCTGAGAACGATACGGCGCTCGGTCTTGTCGATGATCCTCAGAAGTGCCTTTGCATGGCGCAAAGTGAGGTGAGAGTCGAGTATAAGAGCTTTTTCTTCATCTCCGAAGCTGAGTATGTCCATCATATCAATAATTGCCGCCTGTTTTTTTCCGAACTGCAGTGCGGTCTCGCCGGAGGTCATGTGTGAAGAATTCATAAAATCTGTGATACCCTGAGCCTCCTCAAAAAAGTCAAGATCGCTGCGCTGGAGATTTTCTTCGAGAGAATAGCGTTCCGCCTCGTCATCGGTGCATGAGATGATGATGCAGGGAACTCTTTTTCTGCCGCACATAGCTGAAGCACGGAGCCTGCGTTCACCGGCGATAAGCTCATATTCGGACGAGCTTACTTTTCTGACGGTTATAGGATGGATAACGCCGTTATTTTTAATGCTGAATGCAAGCTCATGGAGTTTTTCTATGCTGTAGTTTTTTCGTGTCTGAGTTTTGCAGGGTCTGATCTGTACCAGCGGGATATCAACGATACGGCGGTATTTACTAAAAAAGAGCGGCATGATTTTTCCCCTTTCATTTAACATATTTTTCAGCTATATTCTACCAATTTTTATATGTTGAAAAATGTCGGATCAGGAAAAAACTGCGTTTCAAAAACAGAAAAGTTTTCAACATTTTATTGCACAATGGTGGAAAAAAAGACAGTCCGTGATCTTTTTGGTCACGAACTGTCTTATATTTTTTCAAAGCGGCTGTTTATTTATCTTTACTCCGCGTCTTGGGTATTTTTTTGGAGTTTCTTTTGTTTTTATGATCTGTATTATAGATCTGCGGTTATCGTCAGGGAGCGTCAGTTCATCGGCTGCGGCTATTCTGCACCCTAACAGGCTCACGGCATTTTTGGCGGTTTCGATCTCCGTTTCTGCGTCAGGTCCTTTCATAGAGATAAAAATTCCACCGATCTTTATATACGGGATGCAGTATTCACAAAGTGCGGGAAGATTTGCCACGGCTCTCGATACGGAGTAATCAAATTTTTCACGATATTCCGGATCCTGACCAAGCTCCTCGGCTCTTGCGTGGACAATATCCGCTTTTATACCTATTTTGCCGCATACCTCTTCAAGGAAGATCAGCCGTTTGTTAAGGCTGTCAAGAAGAGTGATCTCAACGTCCGGACGCATTATTTTTATCGGTATGCCCGGAAAGCCTGCGCCTGTGCCGATATCAATAAGACGTGAGTTTTGTCTGAGATCAGCGAATTTCAGAACGGATATACTGTCTATAAAGTGCTTTACTGCGATACCCTCATCGTCTGTAATTGCGGTAAGGTTCATTTTTTCGTTCCATTCCTTGAGCAGTGAAGCGTAAGTCTCAAACTGTGAGAGCTGTTTTTCCGAAATATCAATGGAATTTTTCAGGCACCAGTCCTTTATTGTTTCAGTTATCATCAGAGACCTCCTCGGGTTTGTTTTTCAGTGAGGCAAGATATATCACAAGAACAGAGATATCCGCAGGGCTGACACCTGATATCCTGCTTGCCTGACCGATATTTTCGGGTCTGACCTTGTTGAGCTTTTCACGGGCTTCAAGCCGGAGACCGTCGATTTTTGAGTAATCCGTATCTTTCGGCAGGAGCTTCTTTTCAAGCCTGCGCACCTGTTCTATGATAATGAGCTGGCGTTTGATATAGCCTTCGTATTTTATCTGCACTTCGATCTGTTCCATAAGATTCGGGTCGAGTGACGGACGTGAAGCATCAACAGGTGAGAGGACTTCATAATTAAGTTCCGGTCTTTTGAGCAGGTCAATAAGTCTTATGCCTGTTGTGACTTCGGTAGTGTTGTTTGCTCTGAGGATGCCGTTCAGCTCTTTGGAAGGTGAGATAACGGTTTTAGTGATTCTTTCGAGTTCGGTTTTAAGCTGTTCCTGCTTTTTTGTAAAGCGTTCCCATCTGTCGTTGCCGATAAGACCTATTTTTCTTCCGACGGGAGTAAGGCGTGTATCGGCGTTGTCCTGACGCAGGATAAGCCTGTATTCGCTGCGGGATGTCATCATGCGGTAGGGATCGTTGCAGCCCTTTGTAACGAGATCGTCAATGAGCGTACCGATATATGAGCTTGCCCTGTCGAGTATCATAGGTTCTTTGTCAAGTATTTTAAGAGCCGCATTTATTCCGGCAACAAGTCCCTGAGCGGCAGCCTCCTCATAGCCGGAGCTTCCGTTGAACTGTCCTGCGCCGTACAGACCGGGAAAGTCCTTGAACTCAAGTGTGCTGTACATCTGTATCGGGTCGGCGCAGAAATATTCTATGGCATAAGCCGGACGCATTACTACGCAGTGTTCAAGACCCTTGATGGAGTGATAGAACTTTATCTGGACATCAACAGGCAGTGACGAGGACATACCCTGCAGGTACATTTCTTCGGTATCGAGTCCGCACGGCTCAATAAAGAGCTGATGGCGCTGCTTGTCGGAGAAGCGGACGATCTTGTCTTCAAGGCTGGGGCAGTATCTTGGGCCGATGCCCTCGATCTTTCCGCTGTACATAGGCGAGCGGTGGATATTGTCAAGTATTATTTGTTTTGTTGTTTCGTTTGTCCAGCTTATATGGCATTTGACCTTGTTTTGAACGGGCTTTTGGGTGTCGTAGGAAAAAGGTATGATAGGCTCATCGCCGCACTGTTCTTCAAGACCGGAAAAGTCAATGCTTGATCTGAGGACTCTTGCGGGAGTGCCGGTCTTGAATCGGCGGATGGACATACCCATTTTTTCGAGCGAATCCGGCAGGAATTTTGACGGGAACATACCGTCCGGACCGCTTTCATAGGAAACATCGCCAACATATATTTTTCCGCCGAGATATGTACCGGTAGCAATTATAACAGCCTTGGCTTTGTACTGGGCTTCAAGTCTCGTAGTGAGCAGCCACTGACCGTCCCCGCACTGTTCAAGCTCAGTGATCTCAGCCTGATACAGTTCCAGATCTTCCTGCAGCTCAAGGGTATGCTTCATTCTTGTGCTGTAGGCTCTCCTGTCGATCTGTGCGCGAAGTGAATGGACGGCAGGTCCCTTTCCTCTGTTGAGCATCCTCATCTGAAGAAGGCACTCATCGGCAGCTTTGCCCATTTCGCCGCCGAGAGCGTCAATTTCTCTGACGAGATGTCCCTTTGCGGTACCGCCGATAGAAGGATTGCACGGGCAGTTGCCGACAGCATCCATGTTGATCGTAAAAACCGCAGTCTTACAGCCGAGACGGGCACCTGCAAGACCTGCTTCGATACCTGCATGGCCTGCCCCGATAACAGCGATATCAAAATTACCGGCAAAAAATTTCATATAATATCTATCTCCTTTTTATCAGAACGCAGTAAATTTAATTTGTTTTCTGCGTGGTCACTCGGTTGACCCGAATATTTGCGACAGCTTTACGTCGTCAGTGCCAAAGGCAGCAATATTGTGGTCATGCTGGTCAAGGCTTGTAATGGTATGAGTCCTCTTATTATAGCCTATTTTTTTGATATACGGATAAAGCACGGTAAAAAATCCGGCGTGATCTGCTGCACCTGCGACAGTGGCGTCACCTGCAAGAGAAAATCTTTCAAGTGATGAAGAATTCTTTTTTGGGAGTATATCAGAGGTATATTTTCCTTTGAACGAAGAGGTTATTTTTCCGGATATGATACCGTTGTAATATTCGCCCACTGCCTGATTGAGTTCTTCGGCTGCAAACGATGCGGCTTCACGTTCTATTTTGTCGATATTTGCATTTTTGAAGATAAAAAACAGAGTCTGGTTCATACTGTTCATTCTGTAAGAGGTATCACGGGGAGCTTTTTCGTAGTAGTAGATATATCCGTCGCTGTCGCATGAGAAATATTTAAGACAGCCGTTGTACATTTCATAGTATTTTGTATATTCCCTGCAGTCACATCCGAAATATTCAAGCGCACCGCCGACGGTACAGAGGTCTGCAAGCTTTTTGCGTGTTTCAGGAGAGTCATCCTTTTCCGGCAGCTTATCCTTGCAGAAGCGGGCCATGTATGTGTCGTTATTTATCTTGCCTGTGATTATTCCGGAATAATAGAGCTTTATGGCTTTTTCAAGCAGATCCGAATAAATGATCGGATTGTTTTTCATATAATCCGGCAGTTCCTCGTGATATTCAGCATCCTCAAAGCTGTATGATACTTCCGGTTCGGATACTTCGGATATTTCTTTGTCACTTTCTTCCTGTGAGGTCAGTGTATCGTCAGATATTTCAGAGACATTTTCATTTTTGCCGCCGTCATTTTTTTCCGAGCAGGCGGCATAAGACATGAGTATCAGAACGCAGGAAACAACAGATAATATTCTTTTCATTTGAACACCACCATATAATAAAAATGCAGAAACTGTCAAAAAAATCGGCTGTATGATATAATATCATACAGCCGTGATTTTTGCAATAATTTTATGAAGCGGGTCTCGCATCTGACGAGAACATCAGCCTCAGATCACTGGTGCTTGCATATCCGTCAATGGTCAGTCCGTTTGCACTTTCAAACGCTATTACTGCCATTACAGTCATATCGCCGTAGTAGCCTGTTGCATCCGTGTTAAAATAGTCGAGATAAGCAAGTCTTTGCTGTATCCTGAGGATATTGTCGCCGCTTTCGTTATAACCGTAAGCGGTGCCGTCGGTGATCGTAAGAGAATAATCAGCAGATACCTGAGATGAGCTTTCCTCCTGAGAGCTTTCCTGCTGAGAGCTTTCCTGCTGAGAGCTTTCCTGCTGAGAGCTTTCCTGCTGAGAGCTTTCCTGCTGAGAACTTTCTTCCTGAGAGCTTTCCTGCTGTGAGCCTTCTGCCTGAGAACTCTCCTGCTGTGAGCTTTCCTGTTTTGAGCTTTCTGCTTTTGAAACTTCCGCAGATGAAGTTTCCGGATAAAGCGGTTTCTGATCATTGAGCTGAGGATTCATTTTTTCTATCATAAAAGAAAGGTTATCAACAAGACTGCTGCCCTGACGGCGGAACGCATTGCTGTCGATCTCAAAAACATTTCCGGTTTTGACGGCTTTGAGTGAGCGGAGATCGGTATTTTTTTCAAGCTGCGTTTTTACTCCCGATGCACAGAAGATATAATCAGGGTCAGAAAGTCTGAGCTTTGAGATCATATCCGGTGAGGAAGCCGAAGACGCAAACACGTTGACGGCATTTGCATATTCAAAAAGCTTTCCTTCAAGGGTATTGTCCGTTGCTGCGCTGCCGTTCAGGTCATAAAGATAGCATGCCGTGACAACGATATCGCTTTTTGGAACTATTCTCTGAAGATCGCTCATCGTTACCAAAAGTGAATTTGATTTTTCGGAACCGTTCTGTTTTCCGGTGATCTTTCCGCCGGCAACGGAACAGACGTTTTCATAAAGAGCCATGAGTTCTTCCGTATTTTTTGCGGGCATCATTATGATGACAGTAAGCCCGCTGTCAGTCAGTTTTTTATAGGCATCGTCGGATATCGTTTTGTCGGCAAAAACAATATCCGGATCAAGGTCGGTGATATTTTGTACAGATGGGTCGTCCTTTGAACCGACAGAAAAAGCAGAGGATATTTCCGGCTGGTCACATTCATCCGAACGTGCCGTGATAAGCTCTGAATAGCCGCAGGAAATGAGGATGTCTGCGACAGAATCGCTGAGACAGATCACGGAAGCGGGTTTTTCGGAAACAGTGATGTTTGCGAGCGTAACGGGATATTCGCCTGAACCGTCCGAGGAACAGGCAGTACATGACAGAAGCATCACAGCCGCTGCCAGAATTGCAAGTATTCTTTTCATTATGAGGTTACTCCTTTTTATGATAGGCTCAATTTTGCTTCAAGGGCAGAGATATACTGACGTGCGCATCTCGGAGAGCGGCCGCCTCTTTCGATAGCAAAGCTTTCTGCGCCGGATGTGAGTTCATCAATGCTGATGAGAAGCTGTTTTTCTCTTGCAAGCGCAAAGACGATCTCCAGATACTGGTCTTTTCCGGGCTTGGAGAAGTTTACTGATAGACCGAACCTGTCAGAAAGCGAGAGAGTCTCCTGTATGGTGTCGTTGATATGGACATCGTCGCCGGTTCTGTCCTCGAAGGTCTCCTTTACTATATGCCTGCGGTTTGAAGTGGCATAGATAAGGGTGTTGTCCGGACGGACAGCAAGACCGCCTTCAAGAACAGCCTTGAGCTGGGCATAGCTTTTGTCCTCTCCCGAAAAAGAAAGGTCATCAATAAAGATTATAAATTTCTGCGGTACAGCGGCGATCCTTTCGACAAGCAGCGGAAATTCCGAAAGCCTGTCCTTTGGAAGCTCGACCATGCGCAGACCGTTTTTGTAGTATTCGTTGAGTATCGCTTTTACGGTAGACGATTTTCCTGTACCTCTGTCGCCGTAGAGCAGGCAGTTGTTGCTCTGTACGCCGCCGAGAAAAGCAAGGGTATTGTCAACGACAAGACCTCGCTGGATGTCATAGCTCTTGAGAGAAGACAGCTTTATCGGGTCAGGATACGGAACAGGCTCTATCCTCTTGTTCCTCCATATAAATGCCCTGTATCTTGCATACATACCGCAGCCGTTCCGGCGGTAAAAATCAGCAAGTGTGTCGATTATCTCGTCCTCGTGAAGAAATTCCTTTACGGGAGTTCCGGTGTCCCATCTGGGAAGATCGTTTGCGGCAGTTCCAAGCTCGTCACGGTAGAGATAGTTGCTGAGAATAGTCTCAGGCGAAAGCAGACTGACCTTTCTGATAACATAAAGGTCACGTCTTATTGCATTGATGACCCTTGTGTTGAGGCTTTTTTCTTTATTTGCGGCGGCTGCTCTTGAAAAGGCGTTTTCGTCATAGAGAGCCGTTTCGGTAAGATAGCCGGAGAAGTTATCGGCACATTCCCTGTCACAAAGCAGAGAAAAAAATTTTCCCCACGCATCCGCAAACTCAAAGATGGGTTTGTTTACGCAGCAGAGAAGTTCATAATATGCTTTTACGACCGTCCGGTCAAGAATACCGTGATAAATCGAGAGCGACGACATGAGAAGCGCCGCTTCTTTTGTAGGATTCATAATATCCACTTCCTTCCGCTAATATTTTACAATGAAATTGTTCTATAGTCAATTTTTATTTCCGTAAATTTTCTATTAATAATAAGAAAAAATGATACAAAAACAGATTTGCATGGTATAATATAGATGAAGCAGCACATTACTATTATTTTGTTGGTTTCAGAGGTCAGAAATATGAAAAAAGACAGAATAAAAAAGAATATCGTATCACCGTACTATCTCATAGTACGCCGGATAGTTTTGAGCCTTATCATGGTCGGGGCGATAGTAATAGTTGCAATGATGCTCGCCGATACGATAGTGCCTCTTATCCTGACTTACGTTGTACTTATCGGCGCATATTTTGCAGGTATATTCTATTATCTGCCTGTCTGCTATAACAACTGCAAGTATTATCTTTTTGAGGATCATATCGTCATAAGGAAGGGATTTTTCATCGTAAAGGAGAGCAGAGTGGATTATTCCAAGGTGCATTATTCCGTAATTTCTCAGGGTATCGTACAGAGGAGGTTCGGAGTATGCACAGTTGCACTTATGATGGCAGGATCAAAACAGATGGTCAGCAATATAGCGGTAAAGGATGCCCGTCTTTTGAAGCACCTTGAAGAAAGGAGCAAAAAAGATGGATAAAAAAAGAAAATTTATAAAAGCTCACCCGTATTCCGTAATAAGGCACCTCAAAATCTCCGTTCTTCTGGTGCTTATAACAGTACTCCAGCAGTTTCTTATAAGACCGAGAGGAATAATCGCACTCATCGGTTCACTGGGAATAAATGCGCTTTATGTTATCGTCATCCTGTCGTACTATATTTCAGTCTACGGAAATTTCAGATACCGCCTTGAAAACCGTGCCATCCACATACACAGCGGCATTTTCAGAAAAAAGGATTATGTCATCCCGTACAGCAGGATACTTACCTATGTATTTTACACCAATGTCCTGTCTGTTATGTTCGGAGCGGCGAAGGTATCTGTAGACACCCCTGCCGGTTCGGGAAGGAGCCATGATGTTTCGATCTACTGTTCGCTCAGAAGGGCAAGGGAGGTGCGTGAGCGTATACTTGGAAAGGAAAAGAGAAAGCCGCAGTATCGTGCAAGGACTCTGAGCATATTATTGATGTCGGCTTTCTGGTCAAACCCTGTAACCGGATTTGTCTTTATCGTTCCGACCATAGTAAGTGCCGGAAACATCCTCGGCACGGAAGCAAGGAACAATATCGTATTGAATTCCCTGAATTACCGTGACAGCATAATTGCGGAGTATGTTTCGCCTGTAGCGGCATTTCTTGCGTCGGTCATAATGATGGCGTGGGCAGTATCCATGCTTTTGTTTTTTATGAGGTATGCGAATTTCTGTTCATACCGTGTCGATCAGAAATTGGTGGTGAGCAGGGGTCTTCTGAGCCGCTGTACTACCGTTCTGGATATGGGAGCGGTATCCTATGTCAGCATTGACAAGAGCCTTCTGATGCGTTTGCTGAAGCTTCAGAGCTGTACGGTATCGGTGATCGGTTCAGGAAAGATGAAGGGCGATATCGGAATGATAGTCTGTCCTGAGGAGAAGAAAAAAGCCGAGAGGAATATCCGCAGGCTGACAGGCATCGTCCCTCGTGAAAGCAATATCGTAAAGCCCGCAAAATTCAGTATATACTCATATATATATCTTCCGCTGTATGTTCTGATAGGATTTATCATATTGTACTATCTCAGCGGTTATATGCCGTTTTTAAGAGAAACGACCGTAATATTCACACAGATATTTTCAGCGGTATCAGTATGGTGGCTGTTGTTCAGGATATATTCCTACCGCAATGCAAGGATAGGTCTGTGCGGGCGCTGCATTACGCTCTGCGGATTCAGAAGGCTGACGCTGAAGCATTATTTTATCCCGATGGACAAGATACAGTGGATAGAGATCAGCCGCACGCCGTTTCAGATAAAAAAGGGCACCTGCAATTTCCGTGTCCATCTTTATTCCGAAAAAAACGTCACCTGCTATATCAAACAGCTTCCTATCGCAGAAGTGCGGGCATTTCTTTCAAAGTGCCGTCTGCGCACTGCCTATCCCGCTGTTCATGACCTGCCTATCGATCCCTCCACATACTAATAACTGAAACTGAAAATTGAAAATGGAAAATTACGGAGTTGTCCGGTGCTGTCATGGGAGTTTCATAAGGTCAAGGATTATGGAAACGGATAATTCGGCGGCAGCTTTGCTGAATGTAGAATACTCTACAGCGTCGTCCTCTTCGCTCATGCTGTCGGATATTGAGCGCAGCACAGCAAACGGGACTTTATTTATCCGGCAGACCTGTCCGATGCTGCCGCCCTCCATTTCACAGCAGACAGCCCCGAAATTGTCATTGAGGGACTGGCGGTTTTCCTTTCCGCTGATGAATCTGTCGCCTGTTGCGACGGTGCCCGTAATGTATTTTACGCCGCCGACAGTGTCGCAGGCTTTTTTAAGGCGTGATATCAGGTTTTCATCACAGGGCAGATATACGATGCTTTCCTCCGGCAGAAAAAGAGTTCCGGCTTCATCTCCTAAAACGGTTGTGTCCATGTCATGCTGTACGGTCTTGTCGGCGATAACAACATATCCGATATGCGTCTTTGTGCATGTGCCGCCGCCTATGCCTGTGTTTATTATGCAGTCGGGGGAATATCTGAGTATCATTGTCTGTGCCGTCACAGCGGCATTGACCTTGCCGATGCCGCACTTTGCAGCAACACAGTCTTTTCCTTCAAGCTTTCCGACGGTAAATTTCTTTCCGCTTATCACTTCTGTTCGTGTATCCGTCATTTTTTCGATGATACCGTTTACTTCGATATCCATTGCACCTATTATTCCTGTCATTTCAGAGTTCTCCTTTTTTGTTAAGATAAAAATTCTCCCGGACATGATATGCTCGGGAGATATTTTTTGTTTTTTAATTGTCAGGCTGCATTTGAAGTTTCATCTGTTTTTGAAGCTTCATCTGTTTTTGAAGCTTCTTCTGTCTTTGAAGCTTCATCTGTCTTTGAAGCTTCTTCTGTCTTTGAAGCTTCTTCTGTCTTTGAAGCTTCTTCTGTCTTTGAAGCTTCATCTGTCTTTGAAGTCTCAGTGCTGTCAGACGAACCGAAAGCCGATTCAAAATCCTTGATAAGAACAGCGATATTTTCAGCACGTTCCTGTGTTCCTGAATACATTACCATGTATTTTCCTTTTTCTCCGCACGGGATAGAAGCGCTGTACTCGGTGCTGTCGACGCTTTCATCCTCAAAGACATGGAAAAAGCCGTTTTCGAGGACTTCTGTGCGGACTCTTTCAGAATCCTTGTTCTGTTTTTCAAGATCATATTCGTACAGTTCAACAAGAGTGCTTCTGTCGTCAACGGTAAAGGAATATCTCAGTCCTTCCTTTGCGCCGATGACCTTTGCAAGCATCGTTGTAGGTTCTTCTTTCAGTGGCAGATAATTCATGTCCTGAAGATACTTGACAAGACCGCTCAGTTCGTTTTTATAGTTTTCGGTGATATTCTTTTTGATGGATTCCGTATCAACAGATTTTTCGGTGTCGAGGTTTTCCGGCGAATCGCTCTTTTTCTGACATCCGAACAGGGTGAGAGACATTAAGGCACACAAAACGATAAGCAATATTTTTTTCATAATTTCCTCCATAGCAGTTCTTTTGAGATGACACAGAGTATTATAACGCATTTATTCCGTCAATTCAAGTGCAAATATGATGATGGGCGGCCATTTTGAAAAATATTTGCAGAAAAAATATGTCCGGAAAGAATTTTCCGGACATAGGCAGAGGTCATCTTCTGTTGAGAGGAATAGTTTCATCCGGACGTACCGGTATAGTAGCATCAGGATTATTGAGAGGCACTGTTGCTTCGGGATCGGCTCTGCGTGATGCCGGAGGAGGAGAAAACGGTGCAGGCTCCGCAGGATACTGAGTTTTGGGCTTGAAGGGCATTTCCGGTGTCGGCGGGATAGGCGGAACCTCACCGGTATAGATATTTCTGTTTACAGCATCAAAGGATTTTTTTGCATTATAATACGGAACAAAGTTCGGGGACTGGTTGTAGTTATAGTTTTCGGGACCGGTATAGTCAGGAATATTTTCGGGGTTTGCGGCTTCGTGACCGTTGCTGTAGGCTCTCATTCTTGCGCCTCTGAGGATGCCGTCAGCGTGCATAGCATAAGATCCTGCAAGGATGATAACACATACAAAGATCACGAGAACTGCGGCAAAGATAAGAACGTTGAAGGAGTTGAGCAGCAGTTCGGAATTTGTAAGCTCTGCGGTTTTTTTGTCTGCATTGATATCCTCTATGTAGTTGTCCGGAGGAGAAACGAGCTTATAAAGCTTTACGCAGAAGTTTACGATAGCCGCAATGAATCCGAGGATAGAAGCGGCAAAAGCAAGGAATGTACCTCTTTTTGCAATTTCGCCGGTCGAAAGATTTACCGAGATAGAATTTGCAAATCTGATAAAAGCGATCTCACACAGGAGGATGGCAGTACCAAGAATGAGCGTCAGCCAGAAAAGACCTGCTGCAGTATAGTTGATATTGCCGTTGTAGCCTTCGATATCCGTATAGTTGATAACGCCGACAGACGCAAAGGATACAATAATGGATATTGCAGTGTAGATGATAGCCGCAACCAGAGAAATTTTCAAAAACGAGACGCTGCCGGAAGAAGCAGATTCTGATTTGGCGCCGGTGCGTGAGATTATCAGACCGAATGCGACTGCAACAAGGATAGCTGCGGTGAGTGTAGATGTAACGATATTGACGATACCGATCGAGTCAGAACCGGCGATCTGATACAATGAATAGCAAACACTGAGTTTCTGATTGTTTATCATCGCACTGATGCCTCTGCCGAAAATAAGGAGTGCAAGTGTGATGAATGAAACGCTGAGAGTCATAATGGTAGTCTTTGATAGAAGCTTTTTTGCGGGAGCGGAAGTTTTTACAATGTTGTTCATAAAAAATGATACCACCTTTCCGATAATGTTAAGGCATCAGCCTGTAAAGATTATATAACATTTTTTCGGTTATATCAACATCAAAAATGAAAGAAAAGTAGTAAATGAAAAGAGTTTTGAAAAAATTCATAGGAAAAACATGATAAATAAACAAATGGTATATTATACAAATAGTATATATTAAGAGATCTGAGATGTTTTTCTTATTTTTCTATCCGGAGCTAAGATCA
>DBWG01000010.1:0-31277 GCA_002308635.1 Ruminococcaceae bacterium UBA1244
TTCTGTTATTCCGTTATTTTTCATAACTCCTATTATACCATACTTTCTCCATTTTTCAAAATTGATTTCCGTGAATATATCTTTCTTGTATGATGTTTATGTAAAAAAATAGTAAAAAATTGTTGAATTAATATATAATTATGTGATAAAATCAATGTGAGAATGCAATCATTGATGGAGGGATAAGGTTGCGGATAATTAATAAAATATTCGGGATCGCACTTTCGATTGCGATCACATCAGGAGGTACAGTAATGGTCAATGCAGTAAAAGACACAGAAAAACCGGAAAAGACAGAAACAGTCTATGCCCATGAACTTGATGCTCAGGCATATACAGGAAATGATCTCGGTGCAGTCTATACAAAAAATGCAACTACCTTTAAGGTATGGGCGCCTACAGCTTCAAGAGTAGCAGTGAGGCTTTATAAAACAGGCAGTTCCGATGAGAAGGGGGCACAGGACGTTTCTACAACGTCAATGACAAAGGGTGAAAACGGTGTATGGAGCGTCCGTCTTGAGGGCGACAAAAAAAATCTTTATTATACATATCTTGTGACTATAGACGGTGTTACAAGGGAAACAGCTGATATCTATGCAAAGGCTGCCGGAGTAAACGGTAACCGCAGCATGATCGTTGATCTTGACTCAACAGATCCTGAGGGATGGAGCAGGGACAGTCATGTGCTTTATGATAGTCCTACGGACGCTGTTGTCTGGGAGGTACATATAAAGGACTTCTCACACAGTGAGGTTTCGGGAATATCGGTCAAACACAAGGGCAAATACCTTGCCTTTACCGAAAAGGGTACAACGCTCAACGATGAGGGACAGTACCCGACCTGTATCGAATACCTCAAAAAGCTTGGCGTTACCCATGTTCAGCTTCTTCCGGTATATGACTACGCTACAGTTGATGAATCGGATGCGGATTCGGATGAATTCAACTGGGGCTATGACCCGAAAAACTATAATGTTCCGGAAGGGTCATATTCAACGGATCCGTTTGACGGAAATGTGCGCATAAATGAGTTCAAGCAAATGATAATGGCTCTGCATGGGGCAGGCATCGGCGTTATTATGGATGTTGTTTTCAACCATACTTTCACTGCAAAAGGCGGATGGTTCGAGATGACTGTTCCGGGATATTATTACCGCATGACTCCGGACGGAGATTTCAGCGACGGTTCAGGCTGCGGCAACGAAACTGCAAGCGACCATCTTATGTACCGGAAATATATGGTGGATTCTATCCTTTATTGGACTAACGAATATCATATTGACGGATTCCGTTTTGACCTTATGGGACTTCACGATGTTGATACGATGAACGAGATAAGAAATGCCCTTGACACAAAGGTGACAGACGGAAAGAAGATAATCCTTTACGGCGAACCCTGGACAGGCGGAGAGATCGGTACAAAAGCAAAAACTGCGGTCAAGGACAATGTAAAGCTGCTAGACAGCAGGATCGGTGTTTTCAATGATGAATTCCGTGACGCAGTAAAGGGTCATGTGTTCAACGCACACGAAAAGGGCTTCGTACAGAGCGGCGGCAGCAAGAGCAGCCTTATTGCAGGCATTGGTGCAAATACCGTAAAAAATGAATGCATGAAAGCTCCGACACAGTCTGTGGCTTATGTTTCCGCACATGATAACTTTACACTTTATGACAAGCTTGTTCTTTCGGTAAAGAACGATCAGAGCTATGCGCTGCGTGATGAACAGCTTGTAGATATGAACAGGCTTTCTGCTGCGCTCGTACTTACTTCTCAGGGAATAAGCTTCATGCAGGCGGGCGAGGAGTTTGCAAGGACAAAGCAGGGCGATGAAAACAGCTATATAAGCCCTGCCGGACTTAACGAGCTTGACTGGAACCGTACAGCAGAGTATGCCGATCTTGTGTCATATTATTCCGGACTTATAGAACTGAGAAAGAATTTTGCACCGTTCCGTGACCCGACATCAGCCTCTGCAAAAAGTATGCAGTTTACCGATGATGTTGAAGGAGTAGTTGCATATACTCTTGAAAACAAGATCACGCCGGATAAGGAATGGTCTTATGCGGCGGCTGTTTTCAACGGCTCGGACAAACAAAAGACCGTGACTCTCAAGGCTGCCGCCGGAAGTACACTCCCGAATGAATGGACTGTCGTTGTCAATAAGACCGAAGCCGGAATACAGTCACTCGGAACGATAAAGGGCAGCACTGTGACCGTGCCGCCGTACAGCGCACTGGTTCTTGCAGACAAGAAAAGCTTTGACAGGCTCTCGCTTGCTTCTGAAAGCTGCACAGTAAGAGCCGAATACAGAGATTCCGATACGGATGAGCTTATTTCGTCACGCACCTACAAGGGAATATCGGGTTCGGCTTATGTCACTTCGGAAAATAAATCCCTCGATATTTACTATGACCTTGAAAGAACAGAGGGCAATACCTCCGGCAACTTTACAAAAGAGCCTAAGACCGTAAAGTATTATTACAAAAAATTCAGCGGCAGGATAATTGATCTCAACGTCAGATATCTAAAGGATGTCAGCGAGATAATGGGCGGCGGAGAAACGGAAGCTGCTGCCTCTTATACACAAAAAATACGTGAGGGCAGTGAGTATTCCGCTCCGGTAAAAAAGATCGGCGGTATGGTGCCTGACCTGTCACGATTCCCGTCAAACGCTGTCGGACAGGCAGGAACAGAAAATATAACCGTCAGCTATTACTATGCCGTTCCGGAAAAAACAGACCTTGTACTGCATTATTACAGCCCTGATTCCGCCGGCGTGAACGCTTATGTATATCAGGATGAGGACGGTGAGATCAATGAGCTTACCGAAAGCTCAGGCAGCCCGATGCAGCCTGACAGCGGACTCGGAAAAGGCTGGTTCACTCTCCGCATCGCAAACGCAGGAAACAAGGAAGAGCTTAGAGCAAAGTTCTTATCACCGGATAAGAGCTTTTCGGACAGCAAGGTATACAGCCCGTCTAAAGAGGTGTGGATAGAAAACGGCGCTATGACCGGAACAGGTACAGTAAACATAATATGTTTTGACGACAGCGGAAAAATATTAAAAACCAGTGTCCTCTCCGGAAAAGAGGGTACTGCCTACATCGTTCCCGAAGAAGAACTTGAAGGTATGCGGATTTCTTCAAAGCCTTCAAACAGCAGCGGCACTTTTTCTGATTCGCCGGAATATGTGATATATGGCTATGAACCTGCCGTTGAGGAGGATGACTCAAAAAAGAATCTGCTGTCCGCTGTTATGCTTATTTCTGCAGCAGCAGCGTTTTGTGCGGCAGTGATGTTTTTCATGTCCTACAGAAAACGTAAAAAACGCATAGATAATATACAGAGATGAATATATGACCGCCGTCTTTATGATGTGCGGTCATTTGTTTGAGCCGTAAACAACGGTTTTATCGGGTATTGAAAAATTGTTCTGTATATGGTAAAATTATTGTGTATGTTTTTGTGATATGCAAATGAACGCAAATAAAAAATATAAGGAGGAGAAATTTCAATGAAAAAAGTTATTACAGTGCTTAGCTGTGCGGCGGTGATTGTTTCAGACTTGCCTCTGACAGTTTCGGCAGAGCCTGATAACAAGAATACAAAGCTACCGTTTGAGGTAACAGCGCCCGCAACCGTTTCTCTTTCATGGCTTGAAGGAGGAGATTCACCCACTTCAATGAACGCTGTATGGTCTATGAACGACAGTATGTGCAAGTGGCTGAGCGAAGCTTCCGACCCCAATACCCATGACGCAGTGCTGGAAAAGCTTCAGGCGGACTATGGCCTGAGCGAGGTCTGGGTGAATGCTCAGATCGACTGGGTGATCGATGACCCCGAAGCAGGCTGGCACTATACACCGTACTGGGACGGCGAAGAAACAACGGACGAAGACGGTGTTAAGACATGGTACGGATTTGGCCATGACAAGGACTGGCAGTCAAGAACAGGTGAGTGGGATGTAGTAGAATGCGGAGTTTATCCGAAAACCGTAAATGAATGTTGGATACTGAGGGGGAGACCCATCGACAACAATCCCGAATACACCGAAGAGAACAGAGCAGCCGCCAATGAATGGTTCTACGGAAACGATCTCATTATCGGACTCAAAAATCAGCTCAAAGACGGCCAGTATACTCTTGTTGAAACTGACCCCGAAACACACGATCAGGCAATTAAGATAGACTGGACAGAGCATACCGCATATATTCGTGTACGCTGGGCTGTTACAGCGGTTGAAGAAGACGATACCAGAACGCCGATATTCTCTGACTGGTCAGAAATCGCCTCATACGGCAAGGATTCCAAGCCCTTTGTACCTTTTACAAAGGAAACTCTTGCCGCACCGGTCATCAGCGGTCTGAAATATTATCCCGATGAGTTCAACGGATATCCTCAGATAGCCGTAACGCTTACCGTTCCGGAAGAACTCAGCAGCGGTCTGACAAATGTGACTGCAAGAGGCGGAGATATCCATGTAGAATGGGAAGCAAGAGTCCCCGGCGGAGATTGGGTAGGCTTGCAGGGCGACGGTACGATCACCGCCGGCGAATGTGTTATCGCTCTACAGAATCTTGCAAATCATATTATGGATAAAAACAAAGAGGCAGGTATAGAAAGTTCCGATATCATCCTTGAAAATGGTTCTTCAATAGAGCTTCGTGCCCGTTACTACTGCAGTCAGTACAGTTATTTGCACGGCGATTATCTCGGAGAGTTCTATACGGATTATTCACAGGTCCTTACATTCGGTTCCCAGGAAATGAGCAAGCCCGAAGAGGTGTCTGTTGTCGAATCGAGCGCCGAAGAGGAAAGCAAAACAGAAGCATCAAAGGCAGAAATAAGCAAGACGGAAGCGTCAAAGGCGGAGATAAGCAAGACCGAAGCTTCAAAAGCAGAGGAGAGCAAAAAGTCTTCATTCCCGTGGTGGATAATAATTATCATCGTTGTTGTTATCATAATAATTATAATAATCATCATTATCCTTATCCTTTCAAAGAGGAAGAAAGACGACGATGACAACAACAAAACTCCTCCCGCAAATACACCTGTAAACCCCATAGTTGACCCAAACAATACACAGAGATAACAATACAAACGCCCTTCCGAAACATAAGACCGGAAGGGCGTTGATTTTTATATTCGGTATTTTATTGATCCTCAAAGAGAGGCGTGGAAAAATATCTCTCGGCTGTGTCTGGAAGTATGGTAACGACAGTCTTTCCTGCGCCAAGCTTTTCGGCAAGCTTCAATGCTGCGGCAACATTTGTGCCGGCCGATATGCCGCACATTATGCCTTCCATGCTTGCAAGCTTCTTTGCGGTGTCGATGGCTTCTTCATCGGTGACGATATAAATATGGTCATAGATATTTGTGTTGAGAATGGACGGGATTATACCGTCGCCAATGCCCATCTGGAGATGTGTTCCGATGGTACCTCCTGCAAGTATGGCGGCGTGTTCGGGTTCTACCGCCCAGATCTCCATATCCGGATACTGCTTTTTCAGAGTTTCGCCTATGCCTGTGATAGTTCCTCCGGTTCCGATGCCGGAGCAGAAGCCGTCTATCCTTCCTGCGGTCTGTTCGAGTATTTCGAGAGCCGTGTAATACTTGTGGGCATAGACATTGTTTTCATTTTCAAACTGCTGGGGCACAAAAACACGGGGATCATCCTTCTCCATCTGCAAAGCGGTGTCGAGACACTGCTGTATGCACTTTCCGATGTCGCTGTCATCGTGGATGAGGATAACATCAGCACCGTAATGGCGGACGAGCTTTCTGCGCTCCTCACTTACGGAGTCCGGCATGATTATTATTGTCTTATAGCCCTTTACCGCACCGACAAGAGCAAGACCTATGCCCTGGTTGCCGCTGGTTGGCTCTACAATGATGGTGTCGGGTCTTATCTTGCCTTCCTTTTCCGCCATTTTTATCATGTTGAAGGCAGTTCTTGTTTTTATCGAGCCTCCGACGTTAAGTCCCTCGAACTTTACAAGTATTTCGGCGTTTCCGGGCTTGTTGATGCGGTTGAGTCTTATCATCGGCGTATGGCCGATAGCTTCCAAAATATTGTTGTAAACCATAGCTTTTTAACCTCGTAAAAAATAATTTCCTGTCGATTATACCACAGTGTTTCCGAAAAATAAAGAGGATAATCAAATAATCTCGTTCGTAACTCATTGACAAGCAAAAGAAAAGAAGATAGTATAATATATACATACCAAAAAAGGAGCTGCTGATAATGCTTTGTGAAAGTCTTCCCGGTATAGAGTGGTTTGCAAACGACAACCCATATACAGAATGTAACTTCAAGTTCCACTATATCATAATTCCGGACGTGAAGGAGGAGACCATGACCGTAAAGATATGGCACGGGATATTCTGCTATGAAAAAAGCATTGACGAGATCGTGTCAGAACGTGTATTTCCGCTCACAAAGGGCGGACGTGAAGAAATGATAAACTATATCCGTCAGGAAAACGGCGCCTACCGTCAGTAAGCGCCGTTTTTGTTATTTGTCATAGAATGTTATTTTCATGTCACCGGATATTATGCGCAGAGGATCGCCGCTTTTATCGGTGAGGAGCGAGACGGAGGAATCCTTGTTTGAAAATTCATAGTTTTCCCCGTGCTGTGCGGTAAACGAGAAGCCGTCCGAAGCTATGGAATCAAAAATCGTTTTTACCCTTGCAGGCAGAGAAGTCTTTGGAAGCAGGAGATTTTCGTTTTTGCACATAAGGCTGCCAAGTGATACGGACACAGTTCCGTCAGAACTTTTGAAGCACAGTCCGGAAAGGCTTTCGGGAGAGCTGAAAGTCAGCGAGGATGTGTTTTTGTTAAGGCAGCTTATGCGGCATTTGTATGTCTCGTCTTTAAAGGTTATCACTGCATCATTGTCTGCCGATATATGCGGAGAGGGTACAGAGCTTTGTGAAGAGCATCCCGAAAGGACAGAAGCCGTACACACGGCTGTGAGAATGACCGCCGGTATTTTTTTCAAAGCATCACCGTATTTCTAAAAAATAGATCTCAGCTCAGATATCATATCGCTCGGCAGCATCGCACGTTTTGAATATTTCTCGGCACATCTGTCGCCTGCAAGCCCGTGATAGTACACAGCGGAAACAGCCGCCTGTTCGGTGTTCATACCCTGTGCAAGAAAAGAAGCAGCCATGCCTGCGAGCATATCTCCGCTTCCTCCTTTGCCCATTCCGTTGTTGCCTGTGAGATTTACATAGACATTTCCGTTGGGTGCGGCAATGATGGTATATGCTCCTTTCAGCACGAGTACTACCCCGTATTCCTGTGCAAAGCGTCTTGCAATATTATATCTGTCCGCCTGCACCGTTTTTACTTCAACGCCCAGGAGTCTTGCCATTTCTCCGGGATGGGGTGTGAGTATCATCGGCGCTGCTGACCGTTTCAATACATTTATATTCGTACCGATGGCATTTATTCCGTCAGCGTCAAGAACGAGAGGCTTTGCTGCGCCGTCAACAAGAAGTGCGGCAAGGCTTTTTATCGTATTGCTTTGTCCCAGACCGCAGCCGATGAGTGCGGCATCCGACTCGTTCATGGCTTCAAGTATCTTTCCGTATTCATCAATATCTACTGTGCCGTCGTCGGACTGCGCCAGCGGCATATAGACAGGTTCGCAGAGCCTTGAAGCGGCGATAGGATAGATCGACTTTGGAAGAGCCAGTTTCAGCAGTCCGACTCCGCAGCGCAGAGCGGCTTCTGCCGAGATCATTGCGGCACCTGCCATGCCGTAGCTCCCGCAAAGAGAGAAGAGCGTTCCGTTGGTGCCTTTGTGTGCGGTTTTTTTGCGTTCGGCAAATGGATTTTCCGACACAAACTGATCTGTGGATTTCATAGTATAGTTGCAGTTGTTGAGTATCCTGCGGGGTATCCCTACGTTTTCGACTGTTATCTCGCCGCACATATCACACGACGGATAAAGCACGTGGAGAGGCTTCAGGCAGGTGAAGGTAACTGTATGATCGGCGCAGAAGCAGCCGTTGTTGATCTTTCCTGTATCACATTCTATTCCGCTGGGAAGATCCACGGCTATCTTAACGGCATTTTTGTTTTCGTTGCAGAAGGTTATCAGGTCGGCGATATCGGGACTGAGCGCATCCCTGAAACCTATCCCGTATATAGCGTCTATTATCATTTCCGTTTCTTTTACTATCCCGAAGCACTGATAATACTGTGAGCCGTAATAGAGTATTTCGACATTTGAGGGTATAAGGTCAAAATTATTTCTTGCAAGGACTGTTCTTGGTTCTCCTGAGGTGAGGATGACCTTTACGTTTGTCATAACAGACAGCAGTCTTGCGGCAACAAAGCCGTCACCGCCGTTGTTTCCTGACCCGCAAAGGATACATACGTTCTGTATCTTGTTTTTTGTTATTATTTTTGCCGCAAGGGCTGCGACCCTTGAACCGGCATTTTCCATAAGTTTTTCCATTCCGATGCCTGTGCTGGAGGCTATTTCTTCTATACGGTTCATCTCCCGGCTTTCGGTTACTAACATAAGGATTCATCTCCGTAAATAAACTTTTGTATATTATACTATAATTTTCGTGTGATTTCAACTATTTCTGTACAGTATATACGTTATCATAAAAACATTTATATGGTGTATGCTATGCTTGACAAACAGGCGAAAATATAATAGAATTGTAGTGATTAGAATCAATAATTCTGCAAAAAAAATAAACTGTAAAATATTGGAGGAGATCCTATGAGCTTCAGTATCCTCGGAACAGGAAAGGCAGTGCCTGAGTATATCCTCACAAATGATGAGCTTTCTACAATGGTCGAGACAAACGACGAGTGGATCCGTACAAGAACCGGCATCGAGGAACGCCGTGTCTGCAAGGATGAGACTCTGACAGATCTGACTGTACGTGCGGCAAAAAACGCTCTTGAAAATGCCGGCGTAGATCCGTCACAGCTTGATCTTATCATTTGCTCTACCATGAGAGGCGAAAACATAACCCCGTCACAGGGCTGCGTTATCCAGAAAGAGCTTGGAGCAACTTGTCCGGCTTTTGACGTGAACGCTGCCTGTTCGGGCTTTATTTATGCGCTGGATATCGCTGACGGTTATTTTGTCAGAAAGAAAGTAAAGTATGTTCTTGTCGTCTCTATGGATAACCTTTCAAATATAATTGACTGGAACGACCGTTCAACCTGCGTACTGTTCGGTGACGGCGGTGCTGCAGCTGTTCTCGGAGAAGGCGATGACCTTCTTGCTATACACCTCACGGCAGTCGGCAATGACGAGGTGCTGCGTATCCCTCACGGTACCAACGCTTCACCCTTCTATAAGCACGATGAAGAAAGAGCAGTTCTTCACATGGCAGGAAACGAAGTATATAAATTTGCCGTCAACGCTATGTCGACCGGCATAAAAAAGACAGTTGAAGATGCGGGTCTTACAGAGGACGATGTTGACCACGTTATACCGCATCAGGCAAACATAAGGATAATCAATGCTTCTGCAAAGAATCTCGGCATACCGAGAGAAAAGTTCTTCTGCAACGTTAACCACTACGGAAATACCTCTTCCGGCAGTGTACCGCTCGCTCTTGACGAAGCAAACCGTGCAGGTCTGCTCAAAAAAGGCGACATAATCGCAATGTGTGCATTCGGCGCAGGACTTACTACCGGAAGCTGCGTTATCCGCTGGAGCAAGGAAAACTGACCGTCGACAAAAAGCGGCATATCATTACATGGTGCCGGATATAAAATATAAACGGAGGATGTGCTTATGGCAAAGACAGCATTTGTTTTTTCGGGTCAGGGCGCTCAGTATCCCGGAATGGGTAAGGAGCTTTATGATTGTTCGCCCGCTGCAAAAAAGGTTTTTGATATGGCGGAGAGTATCCGTCCCGGAACACTCAAACAGTGCTTTGAGGGAACAAAGGAAGAATTGTCCGTTACGATAAATACACAGCCCTGTGTTTTTATAACAGATCTTGCCGCTGCCGAAGCGGTAAAGGAAAAGGGCATTGAACCTGATTTCACAGCAGGCTTTTCGCTCGGAGAGATAGCTGCGATAGCTTTTTCGGGAATGTTGTCATACGAGGACGCATTCAGACTTGTGTGCAGGAGGGCAGAGCTGATGGATACTGCCGCAAAGGAAAATCCCGGTGCAATGGCGGCTGTTATGAAGATAACTCCCGAACAGACCGAGGATATATGCTCACAGTTCAAAAAGGCTTATCCCGTGAACTACAACAGCCCTGCACAGACTGTGGTTGCTGCTTCTGAGGAAGAGATAGATGAGCTTTGCGAAAAGGTAAAGGCCGCAAAGGGAAAGGCAAAGGTACTGGCTGTAAGCGGAGCATTCCATTCACCTTTTATGGACAGTGCGGCAGAGGGTATGGCACAGTATCTTGAAGGCGTTGAGCTTAAAACGCCAGTTATTCCCGTTTATGCGAACTGCACCGCAGAGCCATACGAGGGAGATTATAAAAAGCTTGTTTCACAGCAGATAAACCATCCAGTAAGATGGCAGAAGAGCGTTGAAAATATGATATCCGCAGGTGCGGAAAGATTCATAGAGGTCGGTGTCGGAAAAACGCTGACAGGACTTATCAAAAAGATCAATGCGGACGTAAGTGCCGTTAATATTGAGAATAAGGAGGGACTTGACGCTCTTGAATGAGCGTCGGGGCATAGATATGTTTGAGCTTACAGGAAAAACAGCACTTATCACAGGCGGTTCGAGAGGTATCGGCAAGGGTATAGCTCTTAAATTTGCCGATCTCGGCGCAAATATCGCTTTTGTACATTTCAATGATGACGAAAAGGCTGAGGAAACCGTCAAGGAACTCGAAGCAAAGGGCGTAAAGGTAAAGGCATACAACTGCAACGTTGCTGATTTCGAGGCTTCAAAGCAGGTTGTTGAAGAAGCTATAAGCGAGTTCGGCGAGATACATATTCTCGTTAATAACGCCGGCATCGTAAGGGACGGTCTTATCCTTTCAATGAAGGAAAGCGACTTTGACGCAGTTATCAGCGTAAACCTCAAAGGCGCATTCAACATGACAAAGAATATCTATCAGCACTTTATGAAAAAGCGCAGAGGAAGGATCATCAATATTTCTTCTATCGTAGGCATAAACGGCAATGCGGGACAGGCTAACTACGCTTCCGCAAAGGCAGGCATGATCGGTCTTACAAAGTCCGTTGCAAAGGAGCTTGGTTCAAGAAACGTTACCGCAAACGCTATCGCTCCCGGATTCATCAAGACAGACATGACTGACGGTATGCCCGAAAAGGCAAGAGAAGCCGCTCTTGCTTCAATTCCTATGAAACGTGCCGGACAGGTCGAGGATATCGCAAATACAGCGGCATTCCTTGCAAGCGATGAGGCTTCATATATCACCGGCGAGGTCATCCGTGTTGACGGCGGTATGGCTATCTGATAACTTCTTGGCTTTCAGGAAAGGAATGATAAATAATGAGAAGAGTTGTTGTAACCGGAATGGGTGCGATCACCCCTGTAGGAAATAACGTTGATACAATGTGGGAGTCCCTCAAAAACGGAAAGAGCGGTATCGGTCTTGTTACAAGATATGATCCGTCACTCACAAAGGCTAAGGTCGTTGCTGAGGTAAAGGACTTTGATCCAACAGAATATATCGAAAAAAGAGAGTGCCGCAGGATGGACCTCTATACGCAGTATGCTGTTGCTGCTGCGGCTCAGGCTGTTGAAAACAGCGGCATAAAGGATAAGATAGATCCCGAACGCTTCGGCGTTTATGTAGGTTCTGGTGTCGGCGGCATGGCAACGTTCTATGAGCAGAGCGTCAATATGTATACCGGAAAGAATATCTCACCGTTCTTTATCCCGATGATGATATCAAATATCGCTGCGGGTAATATCGCTATCCGCCACAATGCTCAGGGTCCCTGTCTGCCGGTAGTTACAGCCTGCTCGACTTCTACTCATGCTATAGGCGAGGCTTTCCATGCTATCAAAGCCGGATATGCAGATGCAATTATCGCCGGCGGTGCAGAAGCTGCTCTCCATCCGCTTGCTATAAACGGCTTTACAAGCTGTAAGGCTCTTACCATGAGTACCGATCCCGAAAACGCTTCAATTCCTTTTGACAAGCGCAGAAACGGTTTCGTTCTCGGCGAGGGCGCAGGTATGGTCATTCTCGAAGAATACGAACACGCAGTTGCAAGAGGTGCAACTATCTATGCAGAGATATGCGGCTACGGAAATACCTGCGACGCACATCATGTTACCGCTCCCGACCCCGAAGCAAAATGCGCAGCCCGCTGTGTTACTCTTGCTCTTGAAGAGGCAGGATATCAGAAGGGAGAGGAAATCTATATCAACGCTCACGGAACAAGCACTCCGATGAACGATTCTACCGAAACAAAGATATTCAAGCTTGCTCTCGGCGATGACGCATACAAGGCACACATCAGCTCAACAAAGTCGATGACAGGCCACATGCTCGGAGCAACAGGCGCTGTTGAGGCTATCGCTGCTGTCAAAGCTCTCGGGGAGGGTATCATCCCGCCGACTATCGGCTATAAAGAGCCTGATCCGGAATGTGATCTTGATTACACGCCGAACAAGGCAGTAGAAGCCGGCTTTAACCTTGCGATCTCAACAACATTCGGCTTTGGCGGACACAACGCCTGCATCGCATTCCGTAAGTAATTTCCGGAGGGATCATTAATGTATAGTGTAGAAGAAATCAAAGAACTGCTCAGGGCTTTTGACTGCTCAAAGGCAACGGAGCTTAAAATAAATTCTGAAAACGGCGAGTCACTTATTTTCTCACAGAAGAACGGTCAGCAGACGGTTTGCGTTCCGGTATCCGCTCCGGCGGCAACGGAACAGGTCACAGTTGAAAAACAGCCCGCCGCTCCGTTCATACATGAAGAAGAAAAGACTGTAAATTCCGGCGACCCTGTCGCATCTCCGATGGTAGGCGTGTTCTATGCAGCGCCTTCACCGGATCAGGAGCCTTATGTTTCTGTCGGCACAAAGGTGAACAAAGGGGATGTTCTCTGTCTGATCGAAGCAATGAAGCTTATGAACGAGGTCACCGCCGAAAAGAGCGGAGAGATCACCGCTGTCTGTGTAGACAACGGTCAGGTTGTAGAATACGGTCAGACACTCTTTATGATAAAGTGATCTTGAACAGGAGGAGCCGATATGAATAAACAAGAGCTTGAAAACGTCATTCCTCACAGAAATTCCATGATGCTCATTGACGAGGCAACAAAAACAGGCGAAAATACCTGTGAGGGCAAAAAATATATCACCGGAAACGAATGGTTCCTTGACGGGCATTTTCCGGGCAACCCTGTTGTGCCGGGAGTTATTCTCTGCGAGATGATGGCTCAGGCAAGCGCAGTTATAGTTGCGGAGGTGTCCGCTCAGAGCATCCCGTATTTTACGGGAATAGAAAAGGCAAAGTTCAAGAATAAGGTGCTTCCCGGAGATACCTTTGAGATAAAATGCGAGCTTACAAAGAGCAGGGGAGTATTTCACTTCATTTCCGCAAAGGGCTATGTCAACGGCAAGCTCTGTACTCAGGCGGATCTGTCCTTTGCGCTTATCCCGAAGGATAAGGTCGAAAACGCATAAGTCTTAGTCAGTTATTCTGACCTGTCGGGAAGGTGAAGCTAATGTTTTCAAAAATACTTATCGCAAACCGCGGCGAAATAGCCGTAAGAATAATACGTGC
Organism: Ruminococcaceae bacterium UBA1244; assembly: GCA_002308635.1. GTDB lineage: Bacteria > Bacillota > Clostridia > Oscillospirales > Acutalibacteraceae > UBA1213. Next base: position 13,735 of record DBWG01000010.1, read on the forward strand.
CTGCCGTGAGATGGGCATATCGACTGTTGCAGTGTATTCGCAGGCAGACAAAGACGCACTTCATGTAAGCATGGCGGACGAAAGCTACTGTATCGGAGGCCCTCAGGTGGCTGACAGCTATCTGAATATGCCTGCGATCCTTGAAGCTGCCGTAGTATCCGGCGCTCAGGCGATACATCCGGGATACGGACTCCTTTCGGAGAATGCAAAATTCGTTTCGCTGTGTGAAAAGTGCAATATTGAATTTATCGGTCCGTCGGCTTCGATGATCGAGAGACTCGGAGACAAGGACGAAGCAAGAAAAACCATGCGTGCGGCCGGTGTGCCTGTCACACCCGGCAGCGATGTTATAGACGATATAGACGAGGCAAGGGAAAAGGCAAAGGAGATAGGCTTTCCTCTGCTTGTAAAGGCACGTTCCGGAGGCGGCGGAAGAGGTATCAGACGTGTTGACAGGATAGAAGAATTCGACAATGCGTTTATGTCCGCAAAGGCCGAAGCCCAGAGCGCTTTTGGTGACGGCGCAGTCTATATGGAAAAGTTCCTCACACCGGTAAAGCATATAGAAATGCAGCTTCTCTGCGACAAATACGGAAATGTTGTTTGTCTCGGTGAACGTGAGTGTTCCGTACAGAGAAAAAACCAGAAGCTCATTGAAGAATGTCCTTCTCCTGCGATAACCCCCGACATCAGAGAACGCATGATGGAGGCGGCTGTCAAGGCTGCAAAGGCAGTTCATTATGAGAATGCGGGTACTGTTGAGTTCCTGCTTGACAAGGACAAAAATTTCTACTTTATGGAGATGAACACACGTCTTCAGGTAGAACATCCCGTTACCGAGATGGTTGTCGGAATAGATATCGTACAGTGGATGATACGCATAGCTTCGGGCGCAAAGCTGACCGTGACACAGGACAGGGTATATATGCACGGCAACGCTATCGAGTGCCGCATAAATGCCGAGGATGCCGAAAACAACTTCCGTCCGAGCTGCGGTACACTCGATTTTATACATATACCCGGAGGTCCGTGCGTCAGGTTCGATACGGCGATATATCAGAATTATTCCGTACCGCCCTACTACGATTCGATGATAGGCAAGCTTATCGTTCAGGCAAGATCCCGTGAGCTTGCGATCAGAAAAATGAAAATGGCTCTCAGCGAGCTTACCATCAACGGTATAAAACAGAACCGTGACCTTCATATCGACATACTTTCAGATCCGGAGTTTGTTTCCGGAGAGTATACCACCGACTTTATGGAGGAACGCCGCAAGCGTAAGGAAAAGGCTTGACAGAACTATGAAGAAATTTACAGAAGATTGGACAGGTGAGCATATTGCCGGATTTTTTCAATTTTTTGAAACCGAAAAACGAGCTTGAAAATCAGGGTGAGTTTGCAGAAAACCATCCGTATATACCTGAGGAACTCTGGATAAAATGTCCCGTATGCAAAAATGCGATTTTATCTTCCGATCTGATGGAAAACCACAAGGTCTGCACAAAATGCGGATATCATTTCCGCCTTTCAGCAAGACAAAGAGTCGAACTGACAGTTGACGAGAATTCGTTTGCCGAGATGGATGCGGATATGATGTCCACAAACAAGATCGGATTTCCTGATTATGAAAAGAAGCTCAGAAATGCAAAGATCAGCAGCGGTGAGAATGAATCCGTTATAACCGGAAGCTGTACGATATGCGGCGAAAAAGCCATTATTGCAGTAATGAATTCCAAGTTTATGATGGGTTCGATGGGAACGGTCACAGGAGAGAAGATAACGAGGGCATTTGAGTATGCAACAGAGAACCGTCTTCCGGTGATAGTGTTTACAGTTTCGGGCGGCGCAAGGATGCAGGAGGGTATACTTTCCCTTATGCAGATGGCAAAGACCAGCGGCGCTGTCAAGCTCCACAGTGATGCGGGACTGCTTTATATAACCGTACTCACAGACCCGACAACCGGCGGCGTTACAGCAAGCTTTGCGATGGAAGGCGACATTATACTTTCTGAACCAAAGGCGCTTATCGGCTTTGCGGGTCCGAGAGTAATAGAACAGACAATAAGACAGAAGCTCCCGAAGGACTTCCAGTCTGCGGAGTTTCTGCTTGACAAGGGCTTTATAGACGCTGTTGTACAGAGAAAGGATATGAAATCCACTCTTGCACAGCTCATAAGGCTCCACAAGGAAAATGATGAGGGAGGTGCTGCATTATGAGTGCTTACGATCACGTTACGGCGGCAAGAGCAAATGACAGACCGACCTCTGTTGACTATATAAAAAGACTTTTCGGCGACAGCTTTTTTGAGCTTCACGGTGACAGACGCTTTGCAGATGACAAGGCAGTTATCGGCGGTATTGCCGAGCTTAACGGCAAGCCGGTCACTGTTATAGGACTTGAAAAGGGCAGAAACCTTAAAGAAAGAATGGCAAGGAATTTCGGTTCTGCTCATCCCGAAGGATACAGAAAGGCTCTCAGGCTGATGAAGCAGGCTGAAAAGTTCCATCGTCCGGTGATCTGCTTTGTGGATACATCAGGCGCATACTGCGGTATCGGCGCTGAGGAGCGTGGACAGGGACAGGCTATTGCCGAAAACCTTATGGAAATGATGACGCTTAAAACTCCGATACTTTCAATATTTATCGGAGAAGGCGGCAGCGGCGGCGCACTTGCACTTGCTGTTGCGGATGAGGTCTGGATGCTTGAAAACGCTATCTATTCCGTAATTTCTCCTGAGGGCTGTGCAAGCATACTCTGGAAGGATCCGTCAAAAACTGCTGAGGCTTCCGAGTGTCTGAAGCTTACGGCACAGGACCTCTTCAAGCTTGGCGTTATAGAAAGAATCATCAGAGAACCAAAGGATCTTGAGAGCAGAATATTTGACAGCCTCAAGAACCTTATCGCAGATACCTTTGAAAAAAAGGCTGCAATACCTGCGGAAAAGCTTATAGAAATGAGATACAATCGTTTCAGAAAATTCTGATGTCGTTTTGCAATAAGCCTGCGGTATAGCAGAGAGAAAAGGTGTTCGTGGAACACCTTTTTTAATGTTCATTACAGAAACGCTGAATTGATCGTGCTTTATGCTTCGGTGCTTAATATTTAGTTTCATGTTCTTTGTCGTTTAGTACTGCAATCATCGAAAGATAAGACTTTCAGTGCTGTCCGGCTTAGATCATGTCATCTCAATTTTAAGTCCGAGTCCGTTCATCGCTTCGTAAAGAAGGAAGATTTGAAAATGTCAGAATTGAATATCGTGCTTGTAGAGCCTGAGATACCTCAGAATACGGGAAATATTGCCCGCACCTGTGCGGCGACCGGTGCAAGGCTTCATATAGTGAAGCCTATGGGATTTACCCCGACAGACAAGCACCTCAAAAGAGCGGGGCTTGATTACTGGTACCTGCTTGATATCACATACTACGAAAATTTGGCGGATTTCTTTGAGAAAAATCAGGGCGGTACGTTCTATTATTTTTCGACAAAGGCTCCGCAGAAATATACGGATATAAAATATCCGGACAAATGCTATATAGTATTCGGAAAGGAAACTGCCGGACTTCCCGAAAAGCTGCTTTTTGAAAATCCCGATACGACTGTACGCATACCCATGATAAGCGATGCAAGGAGCCTTAATCTTTCAAACTCTGTTGCGATAGCCGCTTATGAGATATTGCGCCAGTGGGATTTCCCCGAACTGCAGAACTGCGGAAGGCTGAGAGAATTTGACTGGGAAAATGCGAGATAAGGAAAAGGAGAAAATATAATGATAACGGTTTCAAATGTATCTATAAATTTCAGCGGAACGCCGCTGTTTTCGGATGTTGACCTGAAATTTACCGACGGCAACTGCTATGGCATCATCGGCGCAAACGGCGCAGGAAAGTCTACATTCCTGCGTGTGCTTTCCGGAGATCTTGAACCCACAAAGGGCGAGGTAATAATCCCCGAAAACACAAGAATGTCCGTCCTGAAACAGGATCACTTTGCTTTTGACGAGTATACCGTACTTGATACCGTCATCTACGGCAACAAAAAGCTGTATGACATAATGAAGGAAAAGGACGCTATATATATGAAAGAGGACTTTTCCGATGAAGACGGCATAAGAGCCTCCGAGCTTGAAGCCGAATTTGCCGAACTGAACGGATGGGAAGCCGAAAGCGACGCTTCAAAGCTTGTTCAGGGTCTTGGACTGCCCGAAGAGATACTTTATTCGACAATGAGCGGTCTTACGGGCAACGAAAAGGTGAAAGTCCTTCTTGCACAGGCGCTTTTCGGCAATCCGGAGATAATCCTCCTTGACGAGCCGACAAACAACCTTGATGTCAAGGCTATTGCATGGCTTGAGGATTTCATCATGGACTACGAGGGAACTGTAATTGTTGTGTCCCATGACCGTCATTTCCTTAATACAGTATGCACTCACATGGTGGATATCGACTACAACAAGATAAAAATGTATGTCGGCAACTATGAGTTCTGGTATGAATCTTCACAGCTCATACAGGCTATGATAAAACAGCAGAACAAAAAGACCGAAGAAAAAATAAAAGAACTCCAGAGCTTCGTTCAGAGATTCTCAGCCAACAAGTCCAAGTCAAAGCAGGCTACCAGCCGCCGCAAACTGCTTGATAAGCTGACCGTTGAAGAACTTCCGGCATCCAGCCGCAGATATCCGTTTGTGGGCTTCACTATGGACAGAGAAGTCGGAAAGGAAGTCCTTACCGTAGAGAACCTTTCCAAAACCATAGACGGCGAAAAGGTGCTTGACAATGTTTCGTTCCGTATCGAGCGCACCGATAAGGTCGCTTTCCTCTGTGAGAATGAAAACGCAGTGACTGCACTTTTTGAGATAATAACCGAAAACATGGAACCTGACGAGGGTACCTTCAAATGGGGCATAAGCACGTCTCAGTCATATTTTCCGAAGGACAACACCGAATTCTTTGACGGCAACGAGATGAATATTCTTGACTGGATACGCCAGTATGTCAGGGGCAATGACGACACCGACACATATCTCAGAGGATTCCTCGGAAGGATGCTTTTCTCCGGCGATGACGTTTTCAAGCCAGTAAATGTTCTTTCCGGCGGTGAGAAAGTCCGCTGTATGCTTTCAAGAATGATGATGTTCGGTGCAAACTGCCTTATCCTTGACCAGCCCACTAACCACCTTGACCTTGAATCCATCACAGCCGTCAACAAGGGACTCCAGAGCTTCAAGGGAGTTGTACTGTTCACTTCACACGATCACGAGTTTATATCCACCGTTGCCAACAGAATTATCGTCCTCGAAAAAGACGGCATCCGTGACGTTACAGAATCCTACGACGAATACCTCGCCGAAAGATACCAGGTGGGTAGTAGTGATTAGTGATTAGTGATTAGTGATTAGTGATTAGTGATTAGTGATTAGTGAATAGTGATTAGTGCTTCGCACATTATAGTAAGTTTGGTATAAAGGGCGGAGTCAGCGGTTTTAGAAAAGGGTTTCCCCAAGAAAGAGGTGTGAAAGATGGGCAGAGCGGAGGATTTTCTTGAAAGATACAGGATACTTGAAGAAGAACTGATACAAAAATATGATACGGACGAAAAATCCGGCAGTCCCGTTGTGAGGTTTATTGCCGACAAGGAGGGCAGACCCTTCCGTGAAAAACTTAATCTTTGCAGGGAGATAAGAAACTTTCTTTCACATCATTCCGAGCTGGACGGAGAACCTCTCGTTGAGCCTTCGGAAAGCATAATACGCTTTTTGGATGAGGTGACCGACTATATCCGTAAACCGCCTCTTGCGCTTTCATACGCAACACAGTTCGGTGACATACTAAAGGCGGGTCCCAAAAACAAGGCTGTTACCGTAATGAAAAAAATGCAGAAACAGGGATTTTCTCATGTTCCGGTGCTTCAGGACGGTCAGTTTATCGGAGTTTTCAGTATCGGTACATTTTTCAGCTTTGCCCTTAATAACAATCTGGCAGTTCTTAATGACGAAATGCTGATAGAGGATTTTTCTGAACTGCTTTTGCCGGACAGACATGAAAACGAAAGATTCCTGTTTCTGCCGGAAAGTGCTACGCTGTTTGAAGTGAAAAACGAATTTGAAAAACGCTCTCAGCGAAGCAAGAGGCTTGCGGTCATTTTTATTACAAACAACGGTTCCATAAACGGAAGGATACTCGGAATGCTCACTCCGTGGGACGTAATAAACGAGCATTAAAAGGGAGCTTGAAAATATGGGTGAGAAAAAGAGAGTTCTTGCGGCAATGAGCGGCGGGGTAGACAGCTCCGCAGCAGCGGCAATACTTATGAAGGAATATGAAGTAACGGGCGTTACTATGAGGCTCTTTACAAACGATGAGATAAAGCTTGACGACAAAAAGACCTGCTGTTCCCTCGATGATGTTGAGGACGCAAGGTATGCGGCATATAAGCTTGGAATAGAGCATTTTGTATTTCAGTTCGGTGACAGGTTCAGGGAATGTGTTATCGACAGGTTCAACAATGCCTACATAAACGGCCTTACGCCTAATCCCTGTATAGAGTGCAACAGGCATATAAAATTTGATGCTCTTATGAACCGTGCGCAGGAGCTTGGCTTTGACTATATCGCCACGGGTCATTATGTACGCAGGCGCTTTGATGAAAAAACAGGGAGATATCAGCTTCTTAAAGGTGTTGACGATACAAAAGACCAGAGCTATGTCCTTTACGGCATGACTCAGTCACAGCTTGAAAAGACCCTGTTTCCGATAGGAGAGCTTACAAAGACACGTACAAGAGAGATAGCCGCCGAACATGGTCTTATGAACGCAAACAAACCAGACAGTCAGGATATCTGCTTTATTCCCGACGGCGACTATGCAAGGTTCATTGAGGAATATACCGGAATAAAATTTCCGAAAGGGGATTTTGTGGACAAGAACGGCAAGGTTTTAGGAACTCACAGCGGTATAATACGATATACTATAGGACAGCGCAAGGGACTTGGGATAGCTCTCGGTGCGCCGGCTTATGTGCTTTCAAAGAATACGGAAAACAATACCGTTACTCTCGGCACAAATGACGATCTGTTTTCGGATACCGTTATTGCCGCAGAAACTAACTGGGTGTCGGTTTCGTGTCCGGAAGAGCCGATAAAGGTTGAAGCTAAAGTGCGTTACAATATGAAGGCTCAGCCGGCAACGCTTTTTCCGCTTGAAGACGGAAAAATAAAAGTTGTGTTCGACCGTCCGGTAAGAGCCGTCACTCCCGGTCAGGCTCTTGTATGCTATGACGGAGAACTTCTTCTTTGCGGCGGAACAATAATATAATACGACATATAAGAAACATAACATATAATAAAAACATGAGAACAGCACCCCTGAACAGCTTTTGATCTGTACAGGGGTGCTGATGTCATTTGCCGGGAGTCTTTATCATTCCGAAAAAAGCTTTGCGGATCAGCGCAGCTAAAAGACCAAAGAATACCGCCGCCGCAATCCCTGCGGAACAGGCTGTCAGACCGCCGCTGAATGCGCCAAGAAAACCGCTTTCGGAAACGGATTCCTCTATTCCCTTTGCAAGAGAATAGCCGAAGCCCGTCAGAGGAACTGTCGCTCCCGCTCCTGCAAAATCGACAATGGGCTGATATATCCCTATCGCTGTGAGAAATACACCCATGACTACATACATCACGAGTATCCTTGCGGGAGTAAGCTTCGTTTTGTCGATCAGTATCTGGGCAATTACGCAAAAAGCTCCGCCAACAAGAAAAGCATAAACATACTGCATTTTTCTTCACCACCGATTTTTGTGATGGTTTTAGTATTTGCATCGGTTGTATATTTATACATTATCTTATCGAACTATTGTTTCAAATACGGAAAAAATGCCTAAAGTGATAAAATATCTCGTTGAAAAGCTGAAAAACCTGCGTTATTTTCGTTCAGATAACTTGCAATTTTGTAATAAATATTTTATAATAGTTACATTAAGTGGTGAAAGGTGGTTGGAAGTGTCACTTTATGGAATAAATGATGCTTCTTCCCGAAGACGGTGGTAGCTATGTTGATGGGTTCATATCCACACACAATAGACGCCAAAGGCCGCGTCATCATACCCGCCAAGTTCCGTGAGGAGCTTGGTGATGTTTTCTATGCCACAAAGGGAACGGACGAATCCGTTACGATCCTGTCAGAAAAGGCATGGCAGGAGATGGGCGAAAAGATATGCTCGCTTCCTTCTGCACAGTCAAAGGATCTGAAGCGTTTCTGGTTCTCAAGCGCCGCTGAACTCAGACCCGACAGTCAGGGAAGGGTGCTTATCCCTCAGGTCCTCAGAGATTATGCTCATCTTGAAAAGGACGTGACGATAATCGGGGCCGGTTCGAGAGCCGAAATCTGGGATACTGTCCGTTGGAATAATTATAATAGTGCAATATCCGAAAGTCAAGTGCTTGAGGTTATGAATCTGTACGATATTTAGGACGGTGCATGATGGAGTTTTTACACAGACCCGTTTTGCTTGATGAAACGATCTCTTCGCTCAACATCAGACCCGACGGGGTATATCTTGACGGAACTGCCGGCGGCGGAGGTCATTCATCCGAAATTCTCAGGCGGCTGACAAACGGAACGCTCATTTGCGTAGATCAGGATCCTGACGCAATAGAGACCCTCACCAAACGGTTCGGGGACTGCAAAAACGTAAGGATAGTTCATTCAAACTTTTCGGAGATAAAAACCATAATCTCACGGCTTGGAATCGAGAGGCTGGACGGAGTTTTGCTTGATATAGGTGTTTCTTCACACCAGCTTGATACCGCAGACCGGGGATTTTCTTATCATTATGACGCTCCTCTTGATATGAGGATGAGCCAGAGCGGAAAAACTGCCGCTGACCTTGTAAACACGCTTTCATATAATGAGCTTGTTCATATATTATTTGCTTATGGAGAGGAAAAATTCGCAAAGAATATCGCACGTGCAATAGAACGTGAAAGAGCTGTCTCTCCGATCGAAACTACTGCCCGTCTTGCGGAGATCGTCAAGTCGGCTTATCCGCCGGCAAAGCGCCACGATAAGCACCCCGCAAGAAAGACCTTTCAGGCTCTCAGAATAGCTGTGAACGGCGAGCTTGACAGACTGTCTGTTGGTCTTGACGGTGCGTTTGAGGCCCTCAGACCCGGCGGAAGGCTTTCGGTCATAACGTTCCATTCCCTTGAGGACAGGACCGTAAAACAGCGTATGGCTCAGTGGTGTACGGGCTGTACCTGTCCGAAGGATTTTCCTGTTTGTGTCTGCGGAAAAACGCCTGACGCAAGGCTCGTGTTCAAAAAGCCCATTGAGGCATCTCCAAAAGAACTTGAAGAAAATCCCCGCAGCCGGAGTGCAAAGCTCCGATGCTGTGAAAAGATAAAAAGCATAAATTATTAAAACCACGAAAGGAAGTAATGATCATGGCTGGAAATAAACCGGGCGGACTTGCGTATGATCTGTCATTATTTGAGCCTGATGCGTCCAAAAAAACAGATAAAAAGGAAACGGTGAGAGATCCGAAGGTCATCACGCTCGAAAACAGCTCCTCGGACAGACTTCATAAGCACAAAAGGAACCCTGTTGTGATACTGGGAGTTGCCGCACTTATGGCGGTGTTCTCTGCAATATGCGGAACGATACTGTATTATGACGTTGAGATCAATGAGCTTAACGAACAGATACTTGATGCCGATCAGACTATCGTCAATCAGGAAAACCTCAGTGCGCAGTATAAGCTTAAAATAGACAGCAAGCTTACTCCCGAAATAGTAAAGGACTATGCGGAAAACAAGCTTGGAATGTCAAAGGCAAATGCCGCACAAAAGGAGTTCGTTTCTTTGGCGGACGGAGATAAGGCAGAAGTTATCAGATCCGATAAAAAAGATACGTTCCTGACAGGACTCGGAAAGTTTTTTAATGTCATTGACTGACCGGATAAATATTTCATTCCGGATATCATATCGCTGTCTGATCGTAAATAAGTATTGATTAGGGTGGATGCAGACTGAGACCGAACAGGCTCTCTGATTGCAGACGCCCGCTTTTGTCTACCTCAGCAGTGTATTACAGGTTCAGCAAAAGGAAAAAGAAAAGGAGTGAACTCATGGCCAGATTGGGTGCTTCGGTCAGGATGAAGAGAAGATCAGTGATCATGATGGTACTGATAATAGTCCTGGGATTCGGAATGGTTTCCGGCAGACTGCTCTATCTCCAGACATTTATGGCGGAGGATCTTCAGCAGCGCGCTACAGAACAGCAGCTCTCGGATACTTCACTTTCCGCAAAGAGGGGCAGTATCTATGACTGCAACGGAAATATCCTTGCTCAGAGCATAACTGTGTGGAACATAGTTCTTGAGCCGGCAAATATCAGGGACGATGAGGACAGGGCGATCGTGGCAAAGGGATTGTCGGATCTTCTTGGAGTCGAATACGACAAGGTCTATAAGCAGACTCAGGAAAAAAACTACTATTCCGTTGTAAAGCGTAAGGTCGATACCGATGTAAAGGATAAGGTGCTTGAATTCAGCGCAAAAATCTCCGAAGAAAACGGTATCTCCAACGTGATAAAAACAATAGAGGACTACAAGCGCTACTATACTAATGACAATTTTCTCGGAGATGTTCTCGGATTTGTCGGAAATGACAGTCAGGGACTTTCGGGAGTTGAATATCAGTATGACGACTACCTCAGCGGAAAGCCCGGCAGACTTGTTATCGCAAGAAATGCCATAGGTGAGGCTATGCCGTATGAATATGAACAAAAGGTAGATGCTGTTGACGGATATAATCTCACGCTTACTATTGATGAATACATCCAGAGCGTTATGGAAAAATATGTCCGTGAAACAATAGATGAATTTCATGTTGCAAACAGAGGCTGTGCGATAATGATGAACGTAAAGACCGGTGCGATAATCGGCTTTGCGTGTGAGGGTTCATTCGACCCGAACAATCCGTTTGAAATTGCGGATGAAAAGGTTCGTGCAGAAATAGAAGCCCTTCCCGAAGACCAGCAGGACGAAGCTACAATAAAGGCTCAGTCAAAGCAGTGGAGAAACAAGGGTGTGAGCGATACCTATGTACCGGGTTCGGTATTCAAAATGGTGACTGCGTCTGCGATACTGTCAGAAGGACTTAACAATAAGAATACACGGTTTGAGTGCAGCGGTTCGTATATTCCTTTTGAAGGTTCGGGATCTATCTCGTGCTGGTCAAGTCTCGGACACGGCGAACAGACACTCGAAAAGGCTCTCTGCAATTCCTGCAACCCTGCCTTTATGCAGATGGGCAATATGCTCGGAAGAGAAAAATTCTATGAATATTATGTTGCATTCGGTATGTCTGAAAAAACGGGCATCGACCTTCCCGGAGAAAGCGACGATGTATTCTTCAATACCGAAGGCGGTGTCTGCGGAATGGACCTTACTGACCTTGCGGTAGGTTCTTTTGGTCAGAACTTCAAGATCACGCCCATACAGATGCTGACTGCCTGCGGTGCAATAGCAAACAAGGGAAAACTGATGACCCCGTATGTTGTCCAGAGCATTTCGGATGCCAACGGAAATGTTGTAAAAACGACAGAACCAAAGATCAGACATCAGGCCATCTCAGAAGATGTTGCAAGTCAGATGTGTGAGATGCTTGAACACAACGTGCTTGACGGCGGCGGTACAAACGGATATATTGCAGGCTACCGTATTGCCGGAAAGACGGGTACTTCACAGAAGATCGTTGATGAGGACGGAAATCCGTCAAATGACTATGTCGGTTCATTCTGCGGATTTGCTCCTGCCGATGATCCGGAAGTGGCACTTATTTGTTATTTCGACACACCTGACCCGAACATAAACTATTATGGTTCGGCTGTTGCGGGTCCGTGTTTCAGAAATATCCTTAGCGAAGTTCTTCCTTATCTCGGAATTGAAAAGGTCTATTCCAAAAAAGAGCTTGGAAATCTTGATACTACTGTTGGAGCTTATGTCGGAGCGTCTGTCAAGGATGCGCAGACACTCATTACAGACGGCAAGCTCAAGTCTGTGGTAGTGGGTGAGGGTCAGGTAGTCGTTGCCCAGAACCCGCCTGCATATACGACCATACCGAAGGACGGAACAGTTGTTTTGTACACCGAAAACGAGACCAAGGTTGAAAAGATCACTGTTCCTGATTTTTCAAACTACACGCTTACAGAAGTGAACAATATCGCTGCCGAGTGCAGACTCAACATCAGCATCAAAGGTTCTCTGTCTTCCGAAGGCAGCAGCTACGCCAAAAAGCAGGATATACCTCCCGGTACCGAAGTTGATCCTTACACCGTTATCGTCATCACCTTCAATCAGGACAACTCCATCATGTAGGCGGCAAGCTGCCGGCGGAGTGCCTCCCCTTTAGGGGAGGTGTTACGGAGTGACGGAGGGGTTTACCCCATGCTCAGCCAAAGTTGTAGACGTAAAAGAAAATAGCCAAAGCGACCCGTGAGGGTCGTGACGCGGACGCATGCTGAGAAAGCATCTGCGTTTTAAGTTGGGTGCGGCAGCTTGCCGCTGCGCCGCAAGGAGGAAGGAATTATGAATACAGGAATATGGACGGTGATAGCGGCTGCGGGATCGTTTGGAGCGGCTGCGCTTTTGGGAATATGGCTCATACCATTCCTTAAAAAGATACACTTCGGACAGACTATCAGGGATGAGGGTCCGAAATGGCACGATTCCAAAAAAGGAACTCCGATAATGGGCGGTTTTATGTTTATCATTTCGAGTATCGTTATCGGCAGCTTGTGTCTTGTTCTCTACCATAAATTCGGAGTGGAAGAGACACGCCTCCTTACAGCAAAGATATTCTCCGGTATGTTTATGGCTTTTGCTTTTGGTATGATAGGCTTTATTGACGACTATATCAAAGCAGTAAAAAAACGCAATCTCGGACTTACTGTGATACAGAAGCTTATCCTTCAGTTCGTTGCTGCAATAGCTTATCTCGTTACCGTTGCCCTGTTCGGCGGAAAGACCGAAACATTCATCCCGTTCTATGGAATGTTTGATCTCGGCGTCCTTTATTACCCTATCTCTGCAATACTTATCGTCGGCATTGTAAATGCGGCAAACCTGACTGACGGAATAGACGGTCTTGACGGTTCGGTAACATTCTTTATGTCAATATTCTTTATGCTCATCGCAAGCTTTGTAAGCAAGATGGGCGTGTCGATCATGGCGGCAGCACTTGCAGGAGGCTGTCTTGGATTCCTCGTATGGAACTTCCATCCGGCAAAGGTGTTTATGGGAGATACAGGTTCACTTTATCTCGGAGGCTATGTTTGTGCGCTTGCATTCGCAATGGATATGCCGATCATCCTCCTCGTTGTTGGACTGATCTATATTGTCGAGATGTTCTCGGTAATACTTCAGGTGCTTTACTTCAAGGCTACAAAGGGAAAGCGCTTGTTTAAAATGAGCCCGATACATCATCACTTTGAAATGAGCGGATGGTCAGAGGTCAAAATAGTCGTTATGTTCAGCGTATTCACGATAATTTGCGGTTCACTTGCATTTATTCTCGTCGTCAACGGAAATTACAGGATCCCTGCATTTGTGGGATGACAATATTATTCCCTATGAAAGGATGTGCCATACCGTGAGAAACGATTCTTCTCCGGCACGAAAGCTGCCCATGCCCTCTCCGGACATGGAGCCGTACAGAAGACCCGAAAGGCGTATGGGCGTAAAATTCAGCCCGCCAAGACAAATAAAAAAGCGCCCGAAATTCTTTTCAAGACGCAGGGGAATGGACATGACATTTTTGTTCCTCGTCCTTTTGCTGCTTGTAATGGGACTTATAATGATGTTTTCCGCAAGCTATCCTTCGGCACTGCAGTATACCGGAAACAGCTATAATTACCTGATACGTCAGGGGATTTTTGCCGCAATAGGGCTTGCGGCAATGTTCTTTCTTTCCTATGTCAATTATCATTGGTTCCATTATTTTACCGTACCGATCATTGTTATTGCATATATTTCATTGTTTGCTGTTCTTGCAATGCCGTCAAGCACAGGAGTGCGCCGCTGGATCGGTGCAGGTCCGGTATCAATACAAGCATCCGAGATCGCAAAATTTGCGGTCATACTTTTTATGGCGCACTGGGGTTCAAAATACTTCAAAAAAATGGACACCTTCAAATACGGCGTACTTCCGGCACTTATTCTTCTTGGTTCGATCTCCGTGCTGTTGATCCTTGAACCGCACTATTCCGGTATCGTAATAATTGCTATGCTCATTGCGCTTATGATGTTCATAAGCGGCGTAAAGCTGAGATATTTTGTTATTGCAGGTATCATTATTGCTCTTGTTGTACTGGGGCTTCTCGTTACCGGAAAGCTTGGCTATGCGATGACGAGACTTGCCGGATGGGGACAGGCACTCGAATATACTGACGATCAGATGTGGCAGGACACCTATCAGACAAGAAACTCTCTCTATGCTATAGGTTCCGGCGGTTTCTGGGGGCTTGGACTCGGACAGTCAAGGCAGAAGTATCTGTATATCCCGGAGGTTCAGAACGACTTTGTTTTTGCAGTGGTTTGTGAAGAATTAGGGTTCATCGGCGCTATGATAATCCTCTGCATATTTGCACTCCTTGTATGGAGGGGCATCACTATCTCCATGAGGGCAAAGGATAAGTTCGGTGCGCTTCTGGGCATAGGACTTTCCGCACAGATAGGCATACAGGTAATACTTAATATCATGGTCATTACGGACTGGCTTCCAAACACCGGAATCAGTCTCCCGTTTTTCAGCTACGGAGGTTCGTCGCTTATTATGCTGCTTGCTCAGATGGGCATAATACTGTCGGTTTCGAGTGAAGCAAATCTGGAAAGATCCTGAGTTTAAAAAACCATTTTTGATCTGAGGGGTGTTTTTTATGAAGATAATTTTTGCCGGCGGAGGTACTGCCGGACATATCAACCCTGCGCTTGCGATCGCAGGCTATGTCAGAGAACGTCAGCCCGATGCAGAGATACTTTATATCGGCAACAAGGGCGGCATGGAGGAACGTCTGGTTCCGCAGGCAGGCTTTGAATTCAGGGGTATTTCCGTTCAGGGATTCAGGAGAAAGGTGTCTTTGAAGTCCTTCGGCGAGAATATCGTTACCGTTAAAAAGGCGATATCCGCAGGAAAGGAATCAAAAAAGATCATAGAGGAATTCAAGCCCGATATCTGTATCGGAACGGGCGGATATGTCAGCGGTCCTGTGCTTCGTGCAGCCGCAAAGCTGGGGATACCGACGCTTATCCACGAACAGAATGCCTATCCAGGAGTAACCAACAAGATGCTCTCAAAAAAAGCAACGAGAGTTATGCTTGCGATGCCTGATGCAAGAAAACACTTTAAGGAAAACTGCAGATTTGTCGATACGGGAAATCCCGTAAGAGGAGAGATACTCTCACAGGACAGGGAAGAAGCAAGAAAAAAGCTGGGACTGGATGAACGTCCGGTAATATTGTCATTCGGCGGAAGTCTTGGTGCGGATATCATAAACAAGTCGCTTGCGGACATTATTTCAAGAAGCGCCAAGGACGGAAAATATCAGCACATCCACGCTTACGGACAGTATGGAAAGTGGTTCCCGAAGCTGCTTGAGGACAAGGGAGCAGACCTTTCAAAGGCCAAGAATCTGGATATCAGAGAATATATAAACGATATGCCCGTATGCTTAGCGGCTGCGGATGTTGTCATTGCAAGAGCCGGCGCTATCACACTCAGTGAGATACAGGTCAAGGGCAAGCCGTCAATACTTATCCCTTCACCCAATGTTGCTGAAAATCACCAGTATCATAATGCAATGTCTCTCGTCAGAAAAAATGCGGCAGTTATGATCGAGGAAAAGGATCTTACACCCGAAAAACTGACAGAAGAGATAGATAAGCTTGCATCCGATCCGAAGCGTCTTGCGGAATATTCGGCAAACGCAAAGTCAATGGCGATCTCCGATGCGTCAAAGCGTATCTATTCTATAATAATAGAGGTGCTGTCGGCAGACAGATCAAAAAGCAAATAATAAAGTGTGAGACTGACATGGAGCGGGACGCATAGTCCCGCTATTTAAATAATGAGCAGGGGAAAAGAAATGAGCAAGAAAGCATCAGGAGGTACCGGAAAAAACGGTGCTGTAAACAGGCCTGTGCCTTCCGGAACAAAGATAAGAAAAAGGACACAGACCGGATCGGACGAGCCGGAAATAAAAATACATCATAAAAATAGTGCCGGCGGAAACAAAGACCCCGGCAGCGACACCAAAAAGAAAAAAAAGCTCCCGGCCGCAAGACCGAAAAAGAAAAATGAGGATACTGAAAAAAAGCATACCGCCGAAAACAAAAAGCCAAAAGAACCTGAACAGCTTATGATCGGCAGGTATGACTACGGCGACAGCTTCAGCAATCCGGATGTTATGGACAGGAGCGCAGAGGAGATACTTAAAAGACCGCACCAGAGAGAAAGCGCACTTCATTTTATGAAGCCTCTTCCTGCGGCAAAGGCGCCGATAAGCCCCTATAAACGAAAGCTCAAAAGACTTTTGTTTTATAGTTTCACTGTACTGTTTCTTGTATCTGTTTGTATAGTGCTGTCTCTTACGGTATTCTTCAAAATTGATGAAATAACGGTCGATGGAGAGACACGGTACAATACGGAGGATATTATTGAGTCCTGTATGATAGAAAAGGGCGATAACCTCATTTTGTGCAGAACGTCTCCGGGAGAGACTAATATCTGGAAAAAGTTTCCGTATATTGAATCTGTGAGCATACGCAAAAAGCTGTTCAACAGTATCGTTATTACTGTTGAGGAGGCTGTTCCGACAACAGTGATAGAAAGCAACGGAAAATATGTCCTCCTGAGCGAGAGCGGAAAGATAATAGAAATATCCGACAAAAAAACAGACGGTATCCCGATGATACTCGGTGCAAAGCTGGAAACTCCAAAGCTTTCTTCCTCCGTTGAATATAAGGACGAAAACATGGAGGAATATATCGACGAGATACTTTGCTGCGCTTCAAAGTATGAGCTTGGAACACTCAAGATCGTTGATATTTCAAATCCGTCGGATATTATCCTCGAACATGAAAAGGGTCTGCGCATCCTCCTTGGTGCGCCTGATAATATCGAGCATAAAATAAAAACGGCACGAAAAGTCATAGAAAAAGGCGTGGCTGTGGATGACAAAGGAACACTTGATGTTTCACTCAGTGCCGAGGACGGCGGAAAGTCATATTTTGATTCAAAGAAGCCTGCGGCCGAACAGCCGTCAAAGCCGGAGGTCTCAAAGCCTGCAAAGCCTTCTGAACAAAGCTCCGCCGGACAGCAGAGCGGTGAAGAAGCTTCTGTGACGGAAGAAAAGTCAGGAGAGACCGGTGAGGACTCCGAAAACAAAACGGATGAGAATTCCGGAGACGATGCTGATGAAAGCTCCGAGGACGATACCGATGAAGACTCCGAAGATGACACGGATGAAGACTCCGAAGATGACACGGA
>DBWG01000010.1:31300-31625 GCA_002308635.1 Ruminococcaceae bacterium UBA1244
AGATTCGTATGAAGAACAGCCGTATGAGCCCGACACAGGTTATGATGATAATAACTATGGCGGTGACACAGACGGCGGCGAGCTTGAGTGAGTCTGTTTATTGGAAAAATTATGGTAAAAATATACAAAAATTTTTGGATATATAGGGTGACATTTTGGAAGAATCATAAATATGATGAAAAAGTCATTTAATATATTGAATTTTTTTCGTGAAAGTGGTAAATTATTAATAGCTGTATACGAGAGATGGAAGAGCGTCAGCATAGAATACAGTTTCAGATGTTTATTTTGAAGGGAGTAAAACAATGCCTTACGAATTTGAAAA
>DBWG01000010.1:31646-31809 GCA_002308635.1 Ruminococcaceae bacterium UBA1244
TCGGCGGCGGCGGCGGAAACGCTATCGACCGAATGGTTGAATATGTTTCCGGCGTTGAGTTCATAGCTGTAAATACCGACAAGCAGGCACTCAACCGCTCAAAAGCTTCACAGAGTATCCAGATCGGTGAAAAGATTACTCACGGCAAGGGCGCAGGCTCAAA
>DBWG01000006.1 GCA_002308635.1 Ruminococcaceae bacterium UBA1244
AACGGAAAATTCGAGGGAAGCTCCCTGACGAGAGTACAAAGCCCCCAGTTTCTTGATGCCGATCAGAAGAAGAGCAGTGCCGCTGCCAATTCCAATGGGCATTCCACGGAATGGAAGCAGCTTATAGAATTGATCTATAACGACAGCAAGGCGTGCGAAGACAGTTATCGGGAGTTTATAAATTACTTCAATATCGTTCAGGGTGACAGCGGTCAATCTAAGATCTTTGTTTTGAACTCTAGCCTGTTTGATAGATTCCTTAAGGTGATACATAAACTGAAATTACAGGAGATCACAGATTCTGCTGATGAAAAGATCAAAGGCAAAAAGGATATCCTCGAGTTCTATAACAAGATAGTTCAGAGACTTGAAAGAACGGCAGAGTCCGAAAGCATAAAGGGTAAAGAAATGTTTGACGCTGTTTATCCATATTTCGGATTTGAGGAAGACGACGAGATAGAATCTTCTGATATAAAGAATATCATCAACGAGATAAACAATTTCTACAATAAATGCGCAGCAGCAGGAGTCAATCTTTCCGTCAGCGAAAATGATGCGGCAATACGTGAAAAAGTTAAGAACAACAGTAAAAAAATCGCTTCCGCACTGCTTAAACTGCAGGAGGATTATTGCGATACCGAGCCGATAGATATTTTGGCAGCGTATTCAAGCGACCCGATCGACACAGTCGTTGTACTGGGTCAGATACTGGTTCAGGCCGAGAGCGATGTATCAAAAGTGATATCCCAAATGGAAAACGAACTTGAACTGCAAAAAGGGAAAGGCTTGTGGAACAGCGAGACAGACCCTCGGTTTGACGAACAGAGAGAAAGCTTCTTTGCGCTTTGCAAAGAGTACGAGGAGGTCGAATGAAATGTTGAATGAGCGAATAACGGAAGCGGTCGGAAAGATCGACACTGTGGCAAAGCTTAAAAACAAAGAGAAGGCCTCCGATATAATTGTAAGAAACAACAATGCCTTTTTTGACGGTGCTGCCGTTCTTTCGGGTATCATAAGCACTTGTTCTCTTGTCAGATACAGATTCGGTTTTGCTCCGGATCAGGAACAAAAAAAGAATATTGACAGATGGTGCAAGTATGCCCGCGAAACATTTGAAAAGCGAGAGGCATATTTACCGTTTGAATTCAGGAAAAGTGTGAAGGAAATATCGGATCAGCTTGACGCTGCCTGGCAGCAGTTTATCTCGGAGCATTACAGCGATATAAAGGACGAGCTAATAATATACCGCGCAGTTGCAGTCAATAAACAGGAAGTAAATCTGTTATTGACTCAACTTAGATCGTGCGACAAGTGGAGCGGATTAACGCCCGAGAAGGTCGAGAAGTATTTTGAAGCTCGGAAAAATGCCGAGGGCTTACTGCAAAGTCTGAACCTGGACGATGAAATATTGTCTTTTCTTAAGCTTGTAAACGGCAATCAGGCGACCTTGTCCGACTTATCGCCGAATGTGTACGATTGGCTGAAAAAAGAGGAATTGACGGGAAGTATAGCACTGTCTATCAAGATGTAGTATTCCAAGTGTGTGATGCACTCGCTTTGTACCGCACAAGGCGAGTGCAAACTATATAAAAATATATAGGTGGTTGCAAAAAATATTGACAAAACGCATAATACAGTGTTATAATATCAGTAATCCGAAAGGATAAGATTTCGGTACGATTTACGTGCTAAAAGAGATTGATAAGAAATCCAGTTTTATAGCTGTGGTAGAATTAATTGGAGTTGATGATTATGTCAGCGGAGCTTTATTTGGAGCTTGCAATGAAGCTAACTAATGAAGAATTTGCAAAAGTATTTAAGGTGATAAGCAAATACGTGTCACAAAACGATAAGAAAAAGAAAGTCTACTTTCTCAATATGAAAGTGAATGGAACTCCTGTTAAAGATGTTGATCCTGATTCTGATTCTGTGTCAGGTGAAGTGGGGATACGTGCAGAAGGTCCCTATGGAGATTTTTTTAGATTAACGGAGGTCAGGTTTTTCAGAGATTTAGCTAAAGCTGCTCCTGATGCGTCTTTTAAAGGAGAGATCAGCGGTAATATGACATATGTAGAGGTATCCCAGAAAGCTGAACTGAAGGACGGTGAGCTGCATCTTTATGATTATTATCTCGAAGATGATATGCTGCCGATAGAGTACGAGAAAAAGATCAAAAAACTGTTGCCTTATTCGAGGTTTTGTAAGTTGTTCAAGGTCGATAGGGAAGATTTTGAAAAGAACGATTACTCCGATTTCATAACAGAGGCAATAGGTGACGAAGGTTTTCCAAATATTGATTATGATACCTTTATGGATTACTGCGATTCAGCCGAGATAGATGAGGACAAGTATGAGAGTGTGATCGAACAGCTGCAAGATCTCGGATTGGTTGATTATGACACTTTTGTCGAGTCCGTAAACTATGATGATTATGTCAAGCATAGTGTAATTGAAGTGAAATAGTGGTAATCCATGAAATACAAAATAATCGACAAAAAATACAGATTCATGTCGGCGTTCGATACCGACACAGGCGCGTATGTAAGAACAGGTATCATTGACGAACACGGCAAGGACACCGGCGTTGACCCGTTTATGGCGTCGTTCCCGCATCTTATCGACGTGGGTATCATGGGGCACTGCATTCACGGCAAAACGGGGCTTTGTTCAAAGGCGGGCATAGGCTGCTATCAGAGCGGATTCTTCGTTGAGCAGCCTAATATGACCGTTGAGAATTTCCGCTCTATCGCCGAGCAGTGCAAGGGCAGGTGCAATCAGCTCGCACTCGGCGGCAGGGGCGACCCCGATCAGCATGAGCATTTTGAGGAGATACTCAAAATAACCCGTGAGAATATCCTTGTGCCGAATTTCACTACGTCGGGCTACGGCATGACGCCCGAGCTTGCGGCGATATGCAAGAAATACTGCGGCGCAGTGGCGGTTAGCTGGTACCGCAGCGACTACACGATAAATGCCATAAATATGCTGCTCGACGCGGGCGTGAAGACTAACATTCATTACGTCCTCGGCAAAAACAGCATTGACGAGGCTCTGCGGCGGCTGAGTGAGGACGATTTCCCGAAGGGCATCAACGCCGTAATATTCCTGCTGCACAAGCCGGCAGGGCAGGGAACGACGGCGAATATGCT
>DBWG01000124.1 GCA_002308635.1 Ruminococcaceae bacterium UBA1244
TTGACCTCTGCACCGCTGTTGATATACACCCTGAAACCGTTTTCGGTAAGATACTTGATAAGTGAGACCATCGGCTTGTAGTAGCCGTCGGCATAAGTCATGTTCTCAAAGCCATTGACAGGTTCAGACATGAACTTTCGTACATACGCACGGTACTCTTCAACAGTCATGCCCTTGAAAGCGTCTGCAATAATGTCACCTGATGAACGGGGAGCCTTCGGCTTTTCACCGCCACTCACAAGATACTCTTCCAGTGCTTTGCAATATGCAGCGTCTTCGGCGTTGCCATCGTAGGTGTTATCGTGAACCAGACGGTGAATCATCAGGCACTGATCGACGTATGTCGGGAAAAGCTCGCCGTACAGGGTGCCGTCAGAATCAAAGACAGCGATTCTCTTTTCGGCAGGAACGAACTTGTCGGACTTTTCATCCGTTACTTCCTCCACGAAAGCCATGATCGACTTCATAGCAGGGGAATCTTCATTCCAGTTTTCAATCGAAGTAGCTTTTTCGGGCTGTGAAGCCTGCTGGTCGCTGCTTTCGGTTTCCTTACTCTCAGACGCTGTTGAAGCAACAGATGCCTCGCTTGCTGTACTGTTTTGTCCGCTTGTTGTGCTGCACGCAGCCGCAGAAAGCATCAGGGCAGCCGCCATAATGATCGCTGTTAGTCTTTTTTTCATGTTGTTTTCCTCCTCTGATAAATATCTCAATTTAATTATTCGTTTTTTCGGACATATCAAAACATCCTGCAAATCTTACGCCACTGTGAGCAGTTATTTTTTCGATCATATCATTGCTGATATTTTCGGCTTCCGTTTCGAGCAAGTAATTGTATGACCCGAGCTTTGTACCATCTGGACGATCATGGAGCGTAACCGTTTCAAAGCCTGCGTTATGAGCATCAACGATAATATCATCGATCTCACTTGCTTCGCAGTTTGCGACAAACACAGCACGCTTTCCGCTTTCATTCTTTGTTTTGGAAAGAACATAGAATCTGGTTTTGTTGGCGTCGCTGATCTGTACATTTTCGGCAAGCACTGTCAATCCATAAAGCGGTGCGGCTCCGGGTGCTGCTACTGCCGCTATTGTCTTATCTTTACTTTCTGCTACAAAGCTTGCCGCCGCAGCCGTGCTGTCCATTTCCTTTTCGGCAGCATCGGGAAGATTTTCCGAGCGCCATGTCTTACTTTGTGCAAGACCCTGTGCGTGGGAGCAAACGGTCTTTATATCGCTCAGTGATGCGCCTTCAATGCCCATAAGCGTCTGGTTGATGGGAATAATAACCTCACCGACAACATAAATATCTGTCTCTCTGATCAACGCATCTACATAATTTGTTACCGCACCGCCAATTGTATTTTCCTGCGGAATAACTGCATAATCCGCCTGACCGCTTTTGACTTCCTCAATAGCCTCATCCACGGTCTTTTTAGGAATAAAGCTATTCGTGTCCTTGAAGAAATATTTTGCAGCCTCTTCGGTATATGTTCCCTCGGGACCGAGATAGCTGACAACAGCATCCGCAGCTATTTCCAGAGAGGGATCGTTATCTGTTTTCTTGCCATTCGTCTTTGTTTCGGTTTCAACCTTCTTGATAGCTTCATCAACATTTTTCGCAAGCTCCATGTTCTGGAAATCAGTATTATCAGAAAGCTTCATATCAAAGCTTGGTGTAATATCCAACTCAGCCTTTGCGTTTTTGAAACTAAGCTCTAAAATATGGCCGCCCTTTGTCCTGTCATCAGAAATGAAATGGAAATGCCATCCTACCGCATTCAGTCCTCCCATATAATCCGGGCAATACAAGCCTACGACAGTACCGGCGATGTTTTCATAGCTGAATTCTCTCTGGTCTGTTTCAAGAGCCTTATCAAGTGATTTGTAGGGCTTTTCCTGCTTCAGCTCGCTGCGGACATACATTTTTTCAAATATTCCGCTGACCTTGACCATATAGAACATATTCCTGCCTTTTTCATTGACCGTCTTGTCGAGTGCAGACTTGAAGGATGCTATATCACTGATGTCTGTCATATCGGCGGCAACATCACTTTCAAAGAATGTGACATTGGAGAAGGGGACGGTCTCATCATCAGCAGCCTCCTTTACGGAGCCGTCGCTTAGTGCCTGATAGACCTTGCCGTCAATGACGATCATCTCGCCGTTTACTCCCTCAAAGGTTCCTATTCCGGTGTCCCCATGCTCTTTCAACTCACTGACTTTAATGATACCGTCATAGTAGCCCTGCGTCAGGGACTGCAAAAGCGCCACCTGATAAATAGTTTCCTTGTCCTGTGATGCTGCGGCTGTGCTTGTATCTGCTGTGTTGTCGGCAGTCTGAGAACTTTGTACATTCTGTCCGCTGCATGCGGTAAGCGATAACAGCATTGACGCAAGCAAAACAGCTATCCATCTTGTTGCTTTTTTTGACATTGTTTGATTCTCCTCGTTGATTCTATTATTATCTGAAATCCGATATAGCTTGCCCGGAGCAGGAAATAAGCTGTTTTGGTTTTCACCAAGCTATATTCTGACTTCAATATCAATTATAACATACAGGGTGCAACAAATCCGCAACAAATTTATAGTATATAGGAAAAATCAGAAAATTTTTAGAAGTTTTTTATCCCCCAATAATCACTTATAAAAAGGGGAACCAGTTCCCCTTTTTGAGAGGAAAGGTTCCCGATTTGCT
Source organism: Ruminococcaceae bacterium UBA1244 (assembly GCA_002308635.1). Taxonomy (GTDB): domain Bacteria; phylum Bacillota; class Clostridia; order Oscillospirales; family Acutalibacteraceae; genus UBA1213. The sequence continues at coordinate 2,696 of DBWG01000124.1, forward strand.
GTTCTGCGTTAAAAATTATTTGAGCAATAAACAATTCCTACCATAGAAACTATCATAACGAGCCATGTCAGTATGATTGCAATATGTGTTTTCCACTCCGATACCAATGCGGCGATAAATTCTCTGATAAAAGCATTGATCCAGAAGTATCTTTTCGTCTTTGCACCGATACCTTCGGCTTTTATGCCCTGTTTGGAAGCGAAAAAGCCGGAACGGAACACATGGTAGTTCGTTGTGGAAAATGCGATCTTCGGGTCGTCTGTTTTTGCCTCTTTATGGATAAGCTCCATGGAATTTTTCAGATTTTCATAGGTGTTTGCCGACTTGTTTTCCACAAGGATGCTATCCTCCGGAATACCTGTTTCCACAAGATAATTTCTTATCGCATCCGCTTCGGCAATCACCTCGTCATCACCCTTGCCGCCGGAGGAAACAAAGACGATATCCTTTCCGGTAGCTTCTTTCTGCATTTTCGCAAACTCTATCGCCCGGTCTGCTCTGCTTTTAAGCAGGTTTGTGAGTGTGCCGTCCTTTTTGATCTGACATCCGAGAATAAGTATATAATCCTTATCAAAAGCAGGTATTCTTTTTGCTGCCTTTATTGACAGTATGATCGTACCGATAAGAACCATTTCAAGATAAGATGTGACCGCAAGAATTGCATTTTCAACAAACATCTCTACATACAGTGCCATGCCGTTCTGGTTATGAACATCCACAATAGTTGTTATCTGCAAAAACTCACCAAGCACAGACGGAAAGATCGTACCGAGACAAACCGCTATTCCGAGAATACAGCCTAACATATTTCTCCAGTTGCGTCCTTCCTTACGAATAAGCTGTATATTGCTTACCGTTACCAGAGCGAAGGTAATAAAGGCGGCGGGAAGCGTCACGTTTGAGAAAAAGCCGGCAGAGCCTAACAGCAGTTCAACAGAATCGATGAGTCCTCTGTTTATCTGGGTGAGAAGAAGCAGCTGCTCAACAAACAAGCCTGTCAGAAACAATGCAAAGCCGATATTTCTGACATTTTTGTACTGATACAGATCTCGCTTCATTTCCTTTTTGATGTGCATGAATAAGCCTATGATCAGTACACCTAAAAATATCGTTATTGCGATAGGAAAGCACCAACTGCCCGTGCTTTTACCAAAATAATTGTCCTCGGTAATAATACCTAGGCGGTGCACATAAACAGACCTCATATCGACAGTCGATTCGGGATCATCCAATGGAACAACAGATACAAAAACTCTTCCGGGCGAGACCGATTCCAATGTGATATAAAAGTGATCGCCATCGCTGTGACTGTCTGTTACCCGTATAATTTCTGTATCCCGCCCGATTTCTGCATCCTGCTCGACCTTTACCTGTAACCGGTCGGCTTTATCGGAATATCCCCGGATATCCACATCCATGACATACCTGCCGCCGACAGCTACGCTGTAGACAAAGCATAAGCACAGCATAGCAGCCGCTAAAATAAAATATTTTCTCTTTTTCATAGTTTATTTGGTTCTCCTGTTATTTCACGGTGCTTTCGTTTACAGGGAAGGTGAAATAGGTATCGGGATACGGCTCATTCTCTAATGTAAAATGCCACCACTCCTCCGGCAGAGGCTTAAAGCCGTTGTTTATCATCGCTTCCCTGAGTATCATACGGTTGTTGTACTGTTCCTCGGTGATATTCTTGTAATCCGGGTGACTCAGCTCGCCGAAGTAGTCGAAGGTACCGCCCATATCGACCTCTTTTTCTGTTTTCATATCAAATAGCGTTAGATCGACTGTACTGCCGCGGCTGTGTCCGGACTTCTCTGCAATATATCCCTGAGCGAACAGAACACTCTTGTCCAGTTCCGGATAGAAATATGACTTCATCCGTGTATCGTCAACATCCTTTGCCCAGTTCATAAAGTTAGTAACAGCCTTCTGAGGGCGATAGGCATCGTAAATCTTCAGACGGTATCCTTTTTTGATGAGCTCATCGCTCGCTTTTTTCAAAGCCTCGGCAGCTTCCTTTGTCAGCAGTGCAGTTGGCTGCTCGTAGCCGTCTATCCTGTCTCCGACAAAGTTATAGGTGGAATAATAGCGTATCTCAAGGATCGCATCCGGCACAACATCTGTCAGCAGGACAAAGTCGGAGGCATCTTCTTCCGGCTTCACTTCAACAACACTGGATTGAGTATCCGTTGAAGACTGATCTGTCGATTTGTCTGAACATCCGCTGAAATAAGCTGCCGATGTCATAAGTATGATTCCTGCCATTAACGCAGAATAAGCTGACTTGATTTTCATTTTATCCTTCTCCTTTATGATGTCTGTTCTTTATGCTAGTCCCCAAAAAGATGAACTGGTTCATCTTTTTTCGGGCTGAGGTGATCCTGACTTTTTGTCTGAATACTGGTAGGGGATAGATATCGGCGCACTGCTGCGGAACATATCCTTGTGTCCCTTGTTCATTCTGACGCACTGCATACAGTACACTGCACGTCCCATGTTCAGACATTCAGCACATGACTTCTGTTCATCCATTTCTTTTCACCTCACATCCGCACAAAACGATGACATAGGTCATCATTTTTGCAATAAAAAAGACCATTCCCTCATCGAAAACAGCCATCTTTAAAAATAATATTGACTTTTCAAAAAATGTATTGTATCATTGAAATGTTAAAGTCTAAAAAGTATCGAAGCCGGCTTGTTATTCACAATAACTCACCGGCTAAAAAAGAGAGGCGTCACCCGGATTTGAACCGG
>DBWG01000069.1 GCA_002308635.1 Ruminococcaceae bacterium UBA1244
GCAGGTTCGACTCCTGTCACTCGGACCAAAGCAAAAATCCTGACACGAAAGTGTCGGGATTTTTTGCTTTGTATTATTCATTTTTAAGTCTTCAGTAATTTCGTGTCAGGATTTTCTAAATGAATACTGAAAACTGAAGACTGAAAAATTAATAATTGTTGAGTACTCAGGATTTCTTAGCTGAAATATAGAAAACCATCAATTAATAATTTAATAAAGAAGTATGAATACGAGAGTTCGAATCCAGCAACTGTTTATAAATAATATCTTTTTCGCAGTCTGTTGACAGCGGAAAGCCGACGCTTCCACATTTTCTGTCCGACTCTCAGATCATAATTCAAAACACTAACAAAAAGAACCGGATCTCATAAGAAATTCGGTTCTTTTCAGCGCGCCGGAAGGGACTCGAACCCCTGACCTACTGGTTCGTAGCCAGTCACTCTATCCAGCTGAGCTACCGGCGCACATAAGCCCTATCGGACTACCTGAATATAATAACACATTCTATTTGAAAATGCAAGAGTTATTTTTGTTTTTTTAAAATTTTTTTTCATAAAAATATAATCCGGCGGACGATTCGGTAATAAGTATGTCCGCCGGAATTGTTATTGCACGATATTTATTTATCTGATCTGTGCGCCCGGCTCTACTCCGTCAAGGAAAACGACCTTTACGCTGTCGCCGCTGTCGGCTGCGAGGATCATTCCGTTGCTCTCGACTCCGCATAATACAGCAGGCTTGAGGTTCGACACAAGTATCACAGTCTTTCCGACAAGATCATCGGGTGTATAGTATTTTGCAATACCGCTTGCGACAGTCCTTTCGCCTTCGCCATCGTCAAGAGTGAGCTTCAGAAGCTTCTTTGCTTTTTTGATCGGCTCGGCAGCAAGCACCTTTGCGGCAGTAAGACGTACCTTCATAAAATCTTCTATGCCGATAAGCGCAACACCTTCGGGCTTATCTTCGGTTTCGGGCTTTTCCTCCGCCTTTTCAGCGTGCTTGTTTGCTCCGATAAGCTTGTTAAGCTCTTCTATCTCCTTTTCAACGTCTATTCTCGGGAAGATGATATCGCCCTTATGGACGGTGACGGTTTTCGGCAGAGTACCGAATTTTGCGGCATTGTCGTATGATACGTCTTCCTCGCCTGCACCGATCTGCTCCCAGACCTTCGGCATCGTTGTCGGCATGAATGCGGAAAGAAGCGTTGAAACGATACGGATAGTTTCCAGAAGATTATACAGCACACACGCAAGTCTCGGCTTGTTGCTCTCGTCCTTTGCAAGCACCCAGGGTGTTGTTTCGTCGATATATTTGTTTGCTCTCGAAACCACCTTGAATATCTCTGCAAGCGCATTGTTGAGCTGTGTCTTGTCAACGTATTCGTCGGTAAGATCACTCAATGCCGATGCCTGTGCGATAAGGTCGTCATCGAATTCTCCGCTCTGCTGTTCTTCGGGAAGAGTACCGCCGAAATATTTTTCAACCATCGCAACGGTTCTTGAAACAAGGTTTCCGAGTCCGTTTGCGAGGTCGGTATTTATGCGGTTTATCATTATCTCATTAGAGAATGAGCTGTCTGCACCGAGAGCCATCTCACGCAGGATGTGATATCTTATAGCGTCAGCCCCGTATCTCTCTCCAAGCATGAACGGGTCTACGACGTTTCCAAGGGACTTGCCCATCTTTTTGCCGTCAAATGTTATCCAGCCGTGAACGGCAAGATGCTTCGGGAGAGGAAGATCAAGCGCCATCAGCATTGCCGGCCAGATTATCGCATGGAACCTCATGATATCCTTTGCTACCATGTGGACATCGGCAGGCCAGAACTTATCATAATCGTTATAGCGGTCATTGTCATAGCCGAGAGCAGTGATGTAGTTTGAAAGTGCGTCTATCCATACATAAACGACATGGTTCGTGTCAAATGTTACAGGAACGCCCCACTTGAAGCTTGTTCTTGAAACGCAGAGATCCTCAAGACCCGGCTTTATGAAGTTGTTTACAAGCTCAACGGCTCTTGTTCTCGGACGCAGATAATCCGTCTCGGTAAGGAGCTTTTCTATCCTGTCGGCAAAAGGAGACATCTTGAAGAAGTAAGCTTCTTCCTTAGCTTCTACAACATCTCTTCCGCAGTCGGGACATTTTCCGTTTACAAGCTGAGATTCCGTCCAGAAGCTCTCGCAGGGAGTACAGTATTTTCCCTTGTATTCGCCCTTATAGATATATCCCCTGTCATAAAGATCTTTGAATATCTTCTGCACAGCTTCTACATGATAGTCGTCTGTGGTGCGGATATATCTGTCGTAGCTGATGTTCATATACTTCCAGAGCTTTTTGAATATCTCAACGATACCGTCAACATATTCCTTTGGAGAAATGCCCTGTTCGTTGGCCTTCTGTTCTATTTTCATTCCATGCTCGTCCGTACCGGTCAGGAACATTACGTCATAGCCCTGCATACGCTTATATCTTGCGATAGAGTCGCAGGCTGCCGTAGTATAGCAGTGTCCTATGTGCGGACTTCCTGATGGGTAATAGATCGGGGTAGTGATATAGTATTTTTCTCCGTTATGCTTTTGCATATATATTCCTCCTGATATTTACAAATAAAGTTAAAAGGTATCGTGCGGATCAATAACTCCGCACTCCACGCTTCACTCTCCACACTCTTTAATCGGTCTCGTCGGTCTTGATGAGGTATATCTTGTCATGCATTCGGAAACCGGATTTTTTGAACAGCGCCATAGCTCCGGCATTCTTTATGTGAGTATAGAGTACCGGCTTTTTACCGCAGCTCAGGATACGGTTGATGATGTAGCAGCACATCTGATAGCCTATGCCCTTTCTGCGCTCGTCTTTGAGAACGGCGATAGACTTCAGTCTGATATAGTCGTCGGTGTGACCTCCGATAACTGCATTTGCAAGCATCCTGCCGTCCCTGACGTAGGCATAGAGCTGCATATCAAGATATTCTGCAACCTTCCTGTCAAACTTGTCATTCCAGTGGAACTCATCACAGCAGGCTCTGTAAAACTCCGTAACGAGCCTTACGTGTTCCGGGTTATTTTTGTCGATATGGATGATAGTTTCACCGTCATAGGTCTCTTTGATCTCCCCGCCATCATAAACAAAAGCCGCAAGAGAAAGCTCATCCTTTACAACATAGCCGAGTTCAAGCGATGTGATCGCATACATATCGGAAAAATCAGCGGATATCTCCTGTTTCAGATATATTTCGGGCTTGCTGATGTCTGTATCCCTGAGAAAGCGGCAGATATCTATAAGCTTTGAAGTGTCCTTTTTCATAGACGAAGCCGTCCATATCCAGACACGGTTTCCGGCATCAGGAATAACGATCACAGCATTTTTATGATCGCTGTAGAGCTTTGCGCTTTCGTCAAAACGTGCGGATTCAATATAGTTAAAAAGCAGAGCGTCATTTTTGTACTCGCTTCCTGAAAAGATCCCATCATTACCGTTTATCCTTTCAAATAATGTTGCCATTCTTATTTCCTCCATCCTTACTGTATTATTCTATATTATGTATTTTACATCATTTCCGTATCAATTTCAATACACATTTCGCTTTTTGAGTATAAATGCACCTTAGTAAAACAAAAAGACACTGCCGCTGTTTTTTTCATCTCAGGTTGTAATATTTAAAAAAATGTTGTATAATGTCAGGTAGTGTCATAAGAATAAAAGTGTAAGGAGAAGAAAAATGGTTTCAAAAAAAATGCTCATAATCAATGCCGTAGGGCTCCATCTTCGCCCTGCCGGAATATTCGCCTCCGAAATGATGAAATACAATTGTGACGTTAATATCATTTTCGGAGAAAGCCGCATAAACGCCAAAAGTATGCTCGGGATAATGGTCGCCGGTATCAAATGCGGTTCGGAGATCATCGTTGAATGTGACGGAAGCGATGAGGCTCAGGCTCTTTCCCGTGCGGATGAACTGATAAGCGGCGGATTCAACGATTTATAAGCCTCCAATTATTGTTATTTTCTATTATGGAATTATAACCAAGATAATTACCGCTATAATTAAAATTACACTGTTATTTATTATTACAATGCGGGAGTGTTCCGTTATTGCCGGCGCTCCGTCCGAATGGGGATATTTTTATGATAAAAATCGGCTTGGATATAGGCTCTACAACTGTCAAGTGTGTTGCCCTTGACGAAAACAACAAGCTCATATATCAGGTTTATGAACGCCACTTTTCACAGATAACGGACAAGGTCTCCGAACTGCTCGAACAACTCCGCCGTGAGCTTCCCGAAGCGGGCGATGCACTTATCGCAATGTCCGGCTCTGCCGGAATGGGCGTTGCTGACGTCTGCGGGATAGATTTTATTCAGGAGGTATATGCGACCCGTGTTGCCGCAAATACTTTCCTTCCGGATACGGATGTCGTAATAGAACTCGGCGGCGAGGACGCAAAAATACTCTTCCTCTCCGGCGGAATGGAAGTCAGAATGAACGGTTCGTGCGCAGGCGGTACGGGAGCATTCATAGACCAGATGGCAACGCTCCTGAACGTTCCCATCGAGGAGCTTGACGGGCTTGCTGCCCGGCACGAAAAAATATACACTATCGCTTCACGCTGCGGTGTCTTTGCAAAAACGGATATCCAGCCGCTCCTTAATCAGGGCGCTCAAAAGACGGATATCGCCGCAAGCATTTTCGGCGCTGTCGTCAACCAGACTATTGCCGGTCTTGCACAGGGACGTGACATAACAGGAAACGTCGTATATCTCGGCGGCCCGCTCACATTCCTGCCGCAGCTCAGGCTCAGCTTTGACAGCGCACTCAAAACAAAGGGACTCTGCCCCGAAAACTCGCTCTATTATGTCGCTATCGGCGCGGCTCTCTGTGCGGAAAAAAATATCGACCTCGATGAAACGGTAAAGAAAATATCCGTATACCGCGGTTCGGGCAACTTTGCTTTCAACAAGCCGCTGTTCAAAACTCAGGAGGAGCTTGACAGGTTCCGTGAGAGACACGCAAAGGCAAAAATCAAAAGAGGCGACCTCAAAAACTATGACGGCAGAGTTTATATCGGCATCGATGCAGGCTCTACGACCGTAAAGGGCGTTGCCGCCGCAAAGGACGGTTCGCTCCTATATTCGGAATATCTTCCCAACAGCGGAAATCCCGTTCCGATCGTAAAAAGCTTCCTTGAACATATATACGAGATAAATCCAAACGTAAGGATCGCCGGCTCAGCTGTGACAGGCTACGGCGAAGAGATCATAAAGAACGCCTTCAACGTCGATATCGGCGTTGTTGAAACTATCGCCCACCTTACCGCTGCAAAAAGCTTTATGCCGGACGTTGAATTCATCATTGATATCGGCGGTCAGGACATCAAGTGCTTCAAAATAAGAAACGGCGCTATTGATAATATTTTCCTCAATGAAGCCTGTTCCTCCGGCTGCGGCTCTTTCCTCCAGACATTCGCAAACGCTCTCGGCTATTCGGCAGAGCAGTTCTCAAAGCTCGGTCTGCTCGCAAAACAGCCCGTTGACCTCGGTTCACGCTGTACGGTGTTTATGAATTCCTCCGTAAAGCAGGCTCAGAAGGACGGCGCTACCATCGAGGATATCTCCGCAGGACTTTGTCTCAGCGTTGTAAAAAATGCACTCTACAAGGTAATCCGTGTTACAAGCCCAGCCGAACTCGGAAAAAAGATCGTTGTACAGGGCGGTACATTCCTCAACGATGCGGTTCTCCGTGCCTTTGAACAGGAGATGGGTACAAATGTAATAAGACCGGAAATTTCAGGTCTTATGGGCGCATACGGTGCGGCTCTCTATGCTCAGCAGAAATGCAGTTCAAAACACAGATCAACGATACTCGACAAACAAAAGCTCAGTGAATTTACTCACGAGATACGCTCCATCAATTGTAACGGATGCAGCAACCACTGCCGCCTTACAGTTAATACATTCAGCGACGGACGGCGCTTTATCGCCGGCAACCGCTGTGAGAAGCCGGTCACAAAGAAATCTCCCGACGAGAGCATGAACATATATCAGTACAAGCTCCGGCTCATCCAGTCCTTCACTCCCCAGCCCGGAAAACGCGGAAAGATCGGCATACCGCTCGGACTCAATATGTTTGAGCTTCTCCCGTTCTGGCACACCTTCCTCACAAAGCTCAAATTTGAGGTCATCACACCTCCGTTCTCAAACAGAAAGCTCTATCTTTCCGGTCAGCACACTATCCCGTCAGATACGGTGTGCTTCCCTGCAAAGCTCATGCACGGCCATATACAGTGGCTGCTTGACAACGGTATAGACAGAATTTTTTATCCCTGTATGTCATATAACTTTGATGAACACCTCGGCGACAACCACTATAACTGTCCTGTTGTCGCTTATTATCCCGAAGTTATCGCCGCAAATGTCAAGGAGATAGACGGAATAAAATACTTCCATGATTTTGTCGGTATCCACCGCCCGAAGGATTTCCCGAAAAAAGTCTGCCCTGAAATACAAAAGTTCTGTCCGGACATTACCCTCAAAGAAGTAAAAGAAGCTGCCGAAGCCGCTTATTCGGCATATAACGAATACCTCGGAAAGATAAGGATATACGGACGCAAGATCATCGAAAAGGCAAGAGCCGAAAAGAAGGATATCATCGTACTTGCAGGCAGACCCTATCACGCCGATCCGGAAATAAACCACGGTATCGACAAGCTTATCACAAGCTTTGACGTTGCTATCGTATCAGAGGATGTTGTCAGCGTCTATGAAAAGAAAAGACCTACCACCGTTCTTAATCAGTGGACATACCATTCAAGAATGTATGCCGCCGCTGAATACGTCAGTCACCAGAAGGATATGAACCTTGTTCAGCTCGTTTCCTTCGGCTGCGGCGTTGACGCTATCACAACAGACGAGGTTCGTGCTATCCTTGAACGCCATGGAAAGATCTACACACAGATAAAAATAGACGAGATCACAAATCTCGGTGCTGTAAAGATCCGTCTGCGTTCTCTCCTTGCAGCAATACACTAAACCTGACATTTGGTTATCCCCTTGGATAACACGTTTCCGCTCAGCACACAAACAGTAATGGTGCGGATACATATCCAGGAACAAATAACAACAAAAACATGAGGTGATCTTATGAACAATTATCCCTATGGCAACAACCAGGCACGTGACCCGGATTCAACTATCCCCGCCGTACCGTTCAACCCCAACGCTGCTCAGCAGCAGTATTCTGCGCCGCCGCAGATGATCCCGCCGCCGGCTGCTCCTCAGCCCGTTCCTCAGCCCGTGATGCCGCCTCCGCAGCCCGTGGTGCCGCAGCCCGCAGCTCAGCAGCCATACGCTCCGCAGCCCGTTCAGGCTGCTCCTTCCGTTTCCGGCGGAGGATTCATAAAAAAGAACATTACAGGCATCATAGTAAGCGCCTGCGGTATGGCAAGCCTTGCCCTTGGCATCGGCGGTATCCTTGAAAGCAATAATGCCTTCTCAAAAGAGTTTATCAGATTTACTGATGCTCAGATAACAGCCAACAATCTCACTCGCGGTCCTTCTCCTGCACTTGGACTTGTAATGGTCATTTTAGGACTGCTTTTCGGAGCAGCTGCCGTTGTACTCGGTATCATATTCAGCAACAAGGAAGCCGAAGAAGGTTCACCGAGAAGTACCGCCTTTAAGGTAGGCATGATCTTAGGCGCTGTCGGAGTATTGCTTTTCCTGTTTGCGATCTTTGCAGCAAGCTGTTCGACCTGTTCGTTCTGCTCGATCAAAAAAGCAGTTTCCTGATCCGGACAGATCAGCAAACACGATAATTTTCAAGAGGTGACAGAATATGAATAATCAATATCCATACAATAACCAGTATCAGCAGCCGATGCAGCAGTACTACGGTCAGACACCCGCAAAGCCCAAAAAGGACACATTTCTCCGCAGGAACCTCTTCCCGCTCATTATCTGTACTGCCGGCATAGCAAGCATAATCATCGGTATCGCCGCACTTGCGACCTGCGGCAATGTTTATGCGGAATTCGGTGTCGGCGATGAAGTTATGGCACACAATGCAAGAGGCGGCACAAAGGTAGAAGGCGGTTTTTCACCCGTTGTATCAATGATCTTCTCCATACTCGCACTTCTGCTCGGTGCAGCATCCACTGTTTTCGGCATCATCTATGGCAGCAAGCAGGCTGCAAAAGGAACATCCAAGGGCGCTTCAACCATCCTCGGCATCGCTGCCGGCATAGCAGGAGTTATCCTCTGCATTTTTGCTCTCACGGCATCAAGCTGCTCAACAGCATCATACTGCAGCGAAAAGAAACATAATCAGGAGATATATTCATCCAACAGATAAACTCTTTCTGTAAAAAACACCCGCTCTGACAAAGCGTGATGTCCTTAGCGGAGAAATAAACCCGAATAGGATAACACAACAGCCGTACCTCAGTATCGGTACGGCTGTTGTGTTAAGAGTATCTATACGATTACATGAAAGAATTTGTATCATATATCTTCATCTTCGGAAGAAAAATCCCAGCCATTGAAACATTTGCTGATTTCGGAAGCATTAGAATTTTTGTTCTATATGACATTGCTTTGGCACATACACAGATATGTCTGCCAAGAGTTATTGAGTACCTGAGGTAGTTTACTGCATAGCTGTTAGTGCACTGCTTTGTGTTTCCATATCGAAAAAAGTGTGACCATCAGTGCTAAAAACAAGAATATCGTACGAAAATATGCAGTCATCACTGATGTCTATCATGTTATTTGAAAAAGCTGAAAACATCGTGTTGTACCGAGTGAACTTTCCTCCGTTGCCTATGAATAGACGTAAGTTACCCGCTAACTGGTATATTTTGCCGATCGAGATTATTACGTTGCCTGTGCCGAATACATGAATTCGGCAGCTGCCCTTGAAACCTTCATCAACAAATATTACACAGTTCTCGGCATCCTTGCCCAGAATAACGTTGCCGTAAATATCACAATATTCTCCATAGCCAGCAGAAAGTACCGTGTTAGTGCGCCTTATAAAGATGTAGCCGAAATAAAATTCAACATTCCGGAGTGTTTTATTGTCAGTTCTTTTTGTTTATCTTTTTGTCAAACATCATCTTTGTTATAAAATATCCCAGAGTTCCGGCAGCAGCCGTAATAGCAGGATTAGCAAAATCTTCCAGAAAGTACGGGAGTGCGAGAGGATGTATCACGACCTGTATAATAACAAATACGATCGAAATCACAATGGCTTTTCCGAATTCGGATTGTCTGGGCTTGGGACTTTTGCGGGTCATATTGGAAATAAGACCTCCGAAACAGCCCATGAAGACAAGTGTCAGGATTGGTATGAATACGAAGCTTTTAACAAGCGAACCGAACAGGAAGAACAGCAGAATGAAGGATAGAAACCCGCCTCCGAGACAAATAAAATTGCTTATTGTCCTTATTTTTTTGTATTTGTTTGTTTCAAGAATAATTTCAAGATCCTTGATATCATTCTCATCCACTGTCATGCCAAGAGCTTTTGCATTTTTAAAGCACATCAGTGCCTGGAGCGGATTCTGGCTGACGCCGTATCCGTTTTTGTATATCCTTCCGAGATAGATATATGCAGGGGGATATCCCTTGTTGGCAGTCTGTTCAAAGAGTGTCTTTGCCATTCCATAGTCCATATCAAATCCCTGTCCCAGAAAATACATTTCTCCGAGTGCGCATTTTGCTTCGTCAGAGCCTTGGTCTGACGCTTTCTGGTAGAAGCCGATAGCTTCGTTATAATCCTTTTTGGTGCCCTTTCCTTCTCTGTTATAATTTCCGCATTTGACCATGGACTCAACTGATCCATTGTCTGCGGCGAGCTTATACCATTTCAGAGCCTCAAAGTAATCCATCTTTTCGCTTTCATACAGATTTCCAAGGCGAAACTGGGCGTCAACGTTGCTGCTGTCTTTTTCGGCTGCGTTTATCAGCCATTTCATCGCCTCATCCTTTTGGGTCTGTTTATGTATGACGTTATTTTTTCCGCAGGATTTACATTTTACAACGCCCTTTCCGACTGGAACAATCAGTTTTTCACCGCAGAATTTACAAACAGGCTCCTGCTCGTTGAAGGCTGCTTCATTGTTGTCATAAAGAACGCCTATGCGATACATCGCAAGAGGATGCTTTTCTTGTGCGGCAGACATATAGAATTTTAGAGCGGCTTCCTTATCCTGAACAACGCCCCTGCCCTCGTCATAGATCAGGCCAAGACGGTAGAAAGCCTCCGGAGAGCCGGAAACTCCTCCCTTCTGGAGCAGTTTTATTCCCTTTTCTGTATTTTTTTCGACTTCATTTCCTTCCAGATACATAATGCCAAGCCGCAGACAGGCGTCCGGCTGATAAAGTGAAGCTGCTTTTTCAAACTGCTCTACAGCGTCCGCCGGGTTCTTTTCGCAGCCCGTACCATTCATGTACATTTCTCCGAGCTTATATATTGCCGCAGGATATTTTTTTTCGGCGGCTTTTTTTGTCAGCAGAAATGCTTTTTCGGTATCCTGTTCGGTCCCTTCTCCTTTTTCAAGCATTCCGGCAAGCATAAATTCTGATTTGGTATCCCCGTTATCTGTTCCGATGCGGAAATACTTTGCAGCTTCTTCATAACTTCTGATAACGCCGATGCCGTAGTAATACATCCTTCCGAGATTGAAGTTGGCTTCACTGCAGCCTTTTCCAACGGCGCTTTTGTACAGCTCAAATGCTTTTTTGACATCCTTTGGAACATTGATGCCGTTTTCATAAAAATTTCCGAGCTTATTGAAAGCATCGGGTTCATTTCTGTCGGCAGCGAGCATATAAAAATCCATGGCTCTTTTTTTATCTATGGGAACACCTTTTCCGTCATCAAATATCTGACCTGTAAGATAAGCTCCTCGCCCGCTTCCTTGATCGGAGGCCTCTGAATAAAGCCTGAACGCTTCCGAATAGCTTCTTGTAACGGCTTCACCTTTTTCATAGATCTCTCCGAGGAATATTTTTGATTCGGTATCATTTTCGCCGGCAGCAAGCCTCAGATTTGTAACGGCTGCGCTGACGTCCTTTTTTGTACCCTCGCCCCTGAACTGCAGCTTTGCAAATTCTCTGAGAGCAGGAATGTATTTCTGCTTTGATGATTTTTCAAACCATTCCGCAGCTTTTTCGGCAGACTGATACACGCTTTTTCCTGTCAGATACATTGTTCCGAGCAGATACTGTGCTTCAAAGTCTCCTTTTTCGGCAGCCTTGCTCATCCAGTCAGATGCGGCATACGGGTCATATCCTTCACTGTTTTCTTTAAGGTATTTCTTTCCGAGTTCTCTCTGAGCGACCGGATTTTCTTTTTTTGCAGCTTCCGCCAGATATTCGTCAGCCTTTACAATGTCAGCAGCAATACCCTTTCCATTACGGTAGATGAAACTAAGCTTGTACATAGCGTCCGTATTTTCAAGCTCTGCTGCCTTCCGGTACTGTCTTATCGCTTCCTGCGGATTTTTTTCTGTTCCTTCACCGTTGAAATAACATTCAGCAACCGCAAAGGCACCCTCAGGATTATTGCTGTCGGAAGCCTCCTTAAAATATGAAAATGCTTTTTCGGGGTCTTTTGTTATTCCCGTGCCGTTTTTATAGCATAAGCCGGTCTCATACCCTGCGCCGGCATGACCGGCATCCGCAGCCCTTTTAAAGCAGTAAAAAGCTGTTTTATCCTCGCCGCCGGACAATGACTTCAATGCAAATTCATATCTTGACTGCGGTGTCCTTCCGCCCTTTTCTATGGCAGTAAGCACGGATTCATACCATTTCCTGTCCTGAGACGAGGCAAATTTCATGGCATATTTCAGTACCGGATCCTTTCGGTACTGTACTATTTTGTTGGGCTCGTCATTAAGATCAAATTCCGAAGATGCCTTGTTGACGGCAAGGAACTTTCCGAAATATGCCTCGGAGCTTTCCGGATGTATCGTAAGTATCATGTCATAATGCTGTGCGGCCGCATCAAAATTTTTACTCTCAAGCAGGATATTTCCTCTTGGAAGAAGGGTCTCAAGGGGAGTTGAGGGATCTATAATGAACTGCTGAGCCATAGGGACGGCGGTCTTTTTGGGGAGTACCTTTTTGATGCTTTTAACTATCGTCACTTCCCAGCCGAACTCGTTAAGGCTCTGTCCCTGAAGTCTTCTCAGCTCCTTCGGGAACTGATCCGGCTTCATGTGCTTATAGCACGGATAGATCCTTTTTGTGTTATCCTTAGCCGCCATCTTCAGGAAACGGCTCCACTCGTTCCTTACCCAGACAGCATTGACATGTTCGGGGCTGGTGGCAACAAGTATCATTATCTTTGAAGTATTAAGAGCCGAAAAAATGATAGGCTCATAATTTTCGCCTACCTGATCTTTAAGGGTGATCCTTGAAAAAAATACTTTATAGCCCTCATTTGTCAGCATATCGTATATTTTTTCGGCATCGGCGCTGTCTTCTGTTCTTACGGTCTCACCTTCGTCATTTATTTCCGTGTCCTTGAAGGATATGAATATATCATAGGGCTATTCCCTGTTGGATATTTCAAGGATGGTCTTCATTACATCCGAGATCTCCTGAGCCTTCTTCCTGTAGTTTTCAGATGCCTCGGAAGAAGCCCTCTCTATTGCCTGATTAAACAAACTGTCGTCAAGTATGCTCTCAAAGGAAAGACGGTGACAGGTGGGTTTATAGCGTCCCGTGTAGGGATCCTTGATATATTCAATACCGTATTTGCAAAGCAGCTGTCCCCAGTAGCCCTCGGCTTCATCAGGAAAATCAAGGCATATATGCTGATAGAGGTTCATTGCCTGATCAAACTGACAGTCTTTTAGTGCCTGGTCTGCTTTTTCAAACATGCTTAATTTTTTTTGCTGTCAAGAGACGGTATAGTCTGCTGATTCCCGCAGAAATCGCACTCAACTACGGTATTTACAGACAAAGTGGCTCCTTCGCCCTCTATTGTCGGAAGATTCAGCGGTGCGCCGCAGCCCTTACATTTCAACACACACATTTTTATTACCTCATTATTTTTTTAATTATTTTTGTACTTGTATTCAGCACAAATGTTGTTGCGTTCTTTTACCATATCGCTGATCGAAGTGCAGAGCTGCGTAACAGACTGATTGTCCTTGGTCTGTATGGCATTCTGAAGAAGGTCGAGCTGTCCTGCAATCGCAGACTCGATATTTGCCGTATAACTGCTGCTCACAGGATCGCTGTATCTAATGACATCATAAAGCTTTGAGACCTCTTTTTTTACTGCTAAATCATACTGTGCACGTTCTAAGAGTGTATCCATTTTTGTCTGCATACTGCGTATGTTCATAGTATCTTTGACAATTTTTTCATCAAAGTATTCTATTTGTTCCTTTACGGTCTTTGCTGCTATAGTTCCGATAACAGCTCCGCCAAGAAGTATTATAAACAGCAGCATCGGTACCCAGAACGGCAGGAACCTGCTGAGAAGGATCCCTATAAAGCTGAACACGAGCTGGAGAACGCCGTATGTTATCCCTATATTGATAATAGGCAGACCATATATGCTGCTCCTTTTTGACTTTCCGTCCTTGAACGCTGTCCAGACGAACTGCATCTGCAGCAATATGGCAGNNCGCAGCCGTACCGAAAATATAACAGATCCAGAATACATCATTTCTTTCGGCAGGCAGCAAAAACACAATAAAATTAAAAACTATCAAAAAGATGGCTGTAACAACAGCACCTCTTATGATTTTTGTTTTGGTATTTTTATCCATATAATATTTTACCGTCCTTTCAAAATACATATCAAACCGTCGGATAATATACATCAG